>NZ_CAWMYC010000130.1:0-64076 GCF_963872035.1 Scytonema sp. HK-05 | reverse complement strand
CACCGCCACACCAAATTAAAAATTATGGTGTGGGGACTCCCGCCTGCCTAGCTAGATCCCCCTTTTTAAGGGGGTTGGGGGATCTAAAACAACGGTAAATTGGGTGTTTGAGCGTGATTGTTGACCAAACAAAGCACTCATTTAAAAGTTAAAAGGTAAAAGAAAGAAAAAGAAAAAATGGTTTTCAGCCCCCCAAACAAGTTAAAAGTTAAAAGAAATATTGAATCGTTCAATATTTTTACTTTTAACTTGGTTCTTTTTACTTGTTCTGGCATCCGCAACAAAAATCCCCTAATTTTCATTATGGGGATTCTCTTTTTACTTTTTACTTTTTACTTTTTAAACGTATGGCGGTGAGGCGGTTCCGTTTATTGCCAAACAAAAACTTTGGCTTCGTATGGTCCTAGGTCAGTTACAATGCCATCGTCACCAGCTTCTACATCATAATTCGCTGTCCACTCGTGCCATGTGCCACCGTTGGGGAAGTTAGGAACGTGATACCCAGCTAGGAAATTTTCTGAGAAATTCGCTACAACCACAACACGAGAACCTTCACCGTTCCACCGACTGTAAGCAAACACTTTTGCCTCTGGATTTTCGTGGATGAAGTCAATATTTTCTGTGTAGAGGGCATGATTTTGTTTACGCAGGCTAATTAAGCCTTTGTAGTATTCAAACAAGTTGCGATTTAGGTCATTGCCTAGCAATCGCCATTCAATTTTTGATGACTCTTGTGTTTTTGGCTTGTACTCGCCAAACTCTTGTCCCATCCAAATCAAAGGCACACCGACGGCGGTCATCAGAATAGCAACTCCCAACCGAATGCGCCTAAAAGCTTCTTCGTCAAAAATCTCGCGGTTCCCCAGTTCCACCATGAGGCGATCGTGGTCGTGGTTTGTTAAGTAATTGACAACATTCGTAGCACCTATGAAGCCTTGGCGCTTAGCGTCGATGACATCTTTAAGTTGCTCTAAATCAAAGGTGTCACCGCAAAGGTGTGCCACAATTGTATGCAGGAAACTATCGTGCCAGCATCCATCCATCGGTCCATCTGCATTGGTGATACTGGGAGTTTCAGGAATGTGTTCAGCAATATTGTAAAAAGGCTTCATGCTAGCAGTTTTTTTAGCTTCTTGCACAATCCAGTGCATGAAGTCGTAGTTAGCAATTTGCCGCGCTGCATCGTAGCGAATGCCGTCAACGTGATATTCTTGAATCCAAAAACGGATCGTATCACCAATAAATCTTCGAGCAGGATAGGTCTCTAATTTTTCATCGTAGAATTCATAATTGAATTCAGGTCCCCAGCTATTATCAGGATCGCGGGGAGAGTGGTGATACCAATAATCGTGGTCAATTTGTGTTAACGGACTTGATGATTCTGAATGGTTATAAATACCATCTATAATAACGCGAATTCCTCTGCCGTGGCACTCATCAATTAACTTTTTCAACTCTTCTGTAGAACCATAACTTGATTCTGTGGCAAAGAAGTGACGGGGGTTATAACCCCAACTATAATCGCCTGGGTATTCTTTGAGTGGCATCAACTCAATCGCATTAATTCCCAGTTCACAAAGGTAATCTAACTTTTCAACAACGTGCTTGTACTTTCCTCGCGCGTAAGGGTCATCTTCACCACCAGAAAAGTCCGCAACGTGTAGTTCATAAATGACTAATTCGTGGTCTGCGGGTAGGGGTTTATCGTCATGTTGCCAAACATAGGTATCGACAATTCTTTCCCCATCTTTGATTCGCACGATACCGTTATCATGTCCACTTGATTCATCGATATCAGTGGCGTAGGGGTCTGTCACATCAACCCATTGGTCGGGTTCAAAAAACCACGATTTTGATTGAACGCGGAATTTATATTGATAAACACCATCCTCTAATTCAACAGTTGTGCGAAAATAACCATCGTCACCTTTTTCCAGGGGGATTTCTTCCCAATTTGAAAAAGAACCAATTAATGCAGCACCTTCGTTGTAAGGTGCAAATAAATTAAATTCAATTGGCTTTGCCATAGAAGTCTATCGAGATACAAAAAGGTGATGTGCTGGCAAAAAAGCATAAAAAGATTGCCAAGGGCAAAATGATTAATTGCTTTCAGCTATTAATCATTTAGTGATTAGCAATTCTTAAATTATTTATGCCAGATATCAATATTGTCGAATGGCTAAATAAATTAGCCAATCGTCCTGTAGAAATAATAAAGTATTATGTACCTCTATCTTAAGACTGAATTTGATAAAATTTCTATTCTGATTTTATTGCTTAATGAACTATAACTTTTAAAGTTTCTATATAATTTATTTATGGGGATGTCTGGTTCTGTGTTCTGTGTTCTGACAACTGAGTTCTTCTTAATTCTGGCTTCTGACTCAGGAATTGCTGCTGCAAAAGCTTGTTCATAAATCCATAGAAAAATTGTTAGTGAGAAGTTAATAACTCCTCACTCCTGACTTTTTATTGATAACTGAAACTGGAATTCTCAGGATTGGCTGTTGTTTTTGTAACTAGCAACAGCCGCCCTAAGATTGCCTTGGTATTCTGATAGGAGTTTTAAGCCCTCTTCTTTTTCCAACCCAGTCCAATGCATCAACAGTGCCAGCTTTACCCATTTGCCACTACGTTCTAATAAGAAACCAGCGGCTTCTCGGCTTAAACCTGTGAGGTCTTGTAAAATACGCAAAGCGCGATCGCGTAACTTTTGATTTGTTACCGCCACATCCACCATGCGATTGCCATAAACTTTACCCAACTGCACCATTACACCCGTAGAAAGGATATTTAAGGCGAGTTTCGTCGCCGTACCAGCTTTTAGGCGAGTTGAACCAGCAAGTATTTCTGGTCCAGTCAACAGGCGAATATCAATATCAGCATCACAGGTGACTTGTTCAGCAGGAACGCAGGCTATAAATATAGTAGTTGCACCCCGGCTACGTGCAGCGCTCATCGCGCCGTGGACAAAAGGCGTTGTTCCCCCCGCTGTAATGCCAACGACGACATCAAGTTGCGTGACTTGTCGTTGAGCGATCGCCGCTTCACCATCTTCGGCGTTGTCTTCCAAATCTTCGGAACTGCGTACTAGTGCGCCTGCACCCCCAGCAATAATTCCTTGTACCATCTCTGGGGGTGTACAAAAAGTAGGTGGACACTCTGCAGCGTCTAACACTGCTAACCTACCACTTGTCCCTGCTCCAATATAAAACAGGCGTCCTCCGTGTTGCAATCGTTCTGCAATGCGTTCAATCGCTTCAGCTAACTGAACTTTAGCAGCAGCTACCGCAGCCACTGCCTTTGCGTCTTCGCGATTAAACAGTTCCACCAGTTCAATAGAACTGAGTTGGTCTAGGTTAAGACTATCAGGATTGACCTGCTCTGTTAAAAGATACCCGCGCCCCTGCAAGTTCATCATTTGTCCTTTGTCCTCTGTCCGTGGTCATTTGTCTTTTGTCTTTTGTCCTTAGTTATGACTCATGACTCATGACTCATGACTAACGACTCTCTACAATAACCCTTCTAGTTTGCGCCGAATGCTTTCGAGTTCTGAGTCAGATAATTCTGGTTTTTCCGGTGACTCCTGGTTAGGAGGTAAGATTTCCTCAGCAACATCCTCTTCGGATTCTGGTTTCCAATCGGTTTCTTCAACATTGACTTCGGGGGGAATTGCCAAAGCACTGTCAGTTGGGACAATTTCCCAGTCATAGTCCGCACTTTGACAAAATTCCTTAATTTCCTCTGAATCAAACGCTTCTACGGTAGGTGTTGGGAAATCTTGAGCTTCAAGCATCAGGGCATAGCGTGTAGCGTCGTCTTCTGACTCGAACATCAGAACCTTATTGCGATGGCCGGAGGCCGGGCTTTGCCCATCGCCCACTTGAATTGTGTGAATTCCCTCATTTTCTGTGCGAGCGTTAAACAGTAATACAAAAACACGCATGGGTGTAATCATCTAATCTTCCATCTTGGATCTATTTTTAATTAAACTTCTTGATTGCGTCCAAGGAAAAGCCCAGGCAAGAATTCTCACTTTCTTAGATATTTTTAATTTTTTTCTAATAGAGTTAATATTACCAAAAGTATAAGCTTGACACTCCCGATGCCTAAAGGCAAGGGGATTCTTGGCTCAACGTCGCAACTTGCTCAAGCAGGGTTGCCCCAACGAGAGTAGAGGTTCCGACTCCCCAAGCGTTACTTCCCGCTTGCCCACCGGTAGACTTTGCTTTTAGCAAAATATTGATGGCTGCATTTACATCACGCTGTAGAACACATCCACACTTGCAGGTATGCGTTCTAGTTGATAGTGCCTTCTTGACAACGCTCCCACAGCCACTACACTCTTGGCTTGTGTAGTGAGGGGCAACAGCCACAACTTCAGTTCTGAACTTAATAGCAAAGTATTCAATCCAGCGACGAAAAGCACTCCAAGCCACATCGCTAATTGACTTCGCTAGACGACGATTCTTTACCAGCCCTTTCACATTTAAATCTTCATAGGCGACAAAGGCGTTAGCCTTGCACACGCAACGTGCCAGTCTCTTGGCATGTTCTTCACGTTGCCTACTTACTCTTAAATGCTTCCGAGCATATCGACGGATTGCTTTGCGTCTATTGTTTTTCCCTTTCTCCTTCCTGTAGATGCGACGTTGAGCATGCTTTATGGCTTTCTCTGCTTTACGGAGAAATCTGGGATTTTCTTGGTGATATCCGTTGGAATCAGAGTAAAAGTATTCTAACCCAACATCTAGCCCAACTTCGCCATTTCCAGATCTAGGTTCAGGAGTTATATCCACTTTTACGCAAAATTGAACATAGTAGCCATCAGCCCTACGTACAATCCTCACTCGTTTAATCAGATCTAATGGGTACGTGTGAATATCCCATTTGCCCAGTAATTTAAGTTGACCAATACCTTTTTTATCTGAAAAGGTGATTCGGCGCTTCGTTGGGTGCAGCTTCCATCCTGAAGTTTTGTATTCGACAGAACGAACATCTTTCTTAAAGCGCGGATATCCTTTCTTTCCTGGTTTGTTTTTCTTGCAATTATCGAAGAATCTGTTAATTGCACGCTCAACATTCTCAACAGATGCATGAGTTGCATGGCTATTTAGCTCATTAACAAATTTGTATTCTGCTCGTAGTTGAGTGTTGTACTGGTAGAGTTCTTTCTTGCCTACGCCACGGTTATCCATCCAGTATCTCAGCACTTTATTTCGTACAAACTGACTTGTGCGAATCGCCTCATTTATAGCTTTTGACTGCCTATGGTTACACACCGCTTTGTATTCCAATACCAACACTCTTGAATCACCTCCTTTTATTTGTTAGCCTTAGTATAGTATATACACATTATCTGGATATGGCAACAAAAAAACGATTAAAGAATATACCAGTTTTACACGATGAGGTGAAGCAGAGGCATCAAATTGTAGTAACCCCCACAGCTTGGGAGAATATGAGAAATGAAGCAGGGAGAAGAGGTATAAGTATAAGTGAACTAATTGAAGAATTTGGACGGGGAATAAATTCCCCTACGGGCTTATCCCCATAGTTAGAAACTAGGGGCTTGCGCCCTTCGACTTCCGGTCACATTTCGCATCTAGCTTTAAGCATGATTTCTCCTGCCGTCTTTAGTATCGTCGGTTATCCTGGAGTAGGCGTAGCCAGTAGTGTGCCAGCTGGTTGTACAACTGTGACAGCTACATTTGTTTATGAGTGCTGATGATGAGTGTTAAGCCCTGTAGATCAAAAGCAGGGTGTGCGGAGAAATTCCCCTCAAATAAATTTAGGGGATCAAACAAGGAAAAAACGCTATGATTGCTCCACGGATAAATTCGGGAGCTTTTCGCCTAAGACGGTTCCTCGACTTGAAGAGGACAACGGCGTGCGGAGGTTCCTCAGCACTAGGCACTTAGGACTGTTTCGGTGAGTCAGTAGTGAGACGAAATGACCAAAGCTTGTAATCGCGATCATCACTCCCAATCCCCCCGTATTTATAATACGCATCAATTGTTACTGATTTTAAGCCGTGGTGGCATTGCCTTGAGCGGAATTCTGCTTATAGGAATTATGGGCGGTGCTTGGCGAGTATGGAATTTTATTCATAAAGACTTAGTGCCACTAGCCCAAACCAATCTTACTACTACACTGAACCGTCCAGTTCAACTGGGGAAAGTGAAACAACTTTCGCTTACGGGAGTGACGTTTGGGGCTTCAGCCATTCCAGCAACACCTACAGATCCGGATAAGGTGACAGTCGAGGTTGTAGAGGTAGGTTTTGACCCATTACAGTTGCTGTTGAACCACAAACTCAAGTTAGACGTCACCTTAGTGAACCCGGATGTTTACCTTCAACAGGATGAACAAAGACGCTGGCTCACCACAAAAATAACGCCGGCAGGTCGAAAAGGACCAATTAAAACTGATTTGGACAAACTGCGGTTTCGCAATGCCAACTTAGTGCTAGTTCCCCAGCCAAATCAGGTAGGGGAAGAAATCAATTCAAAATTCAAAATTCAAAATTCAAAATTAGGAGTTTCTCCCTCACTCCCTCACTCCCTCACTCCCTCATCCCCCTCATCCCCCTCATCTCCCTCATCCCCCTCATCCCCCTCATCTTCCTCATCTTCCTCATCTTCCTCATCTCCCTCATCCCCCTCATCCCCCTCATCTTCCTCATCCCCCTCATCCCCCGTAGCATTTTCACAAATCAACGGAACTGCCCAACTATTAGAAAACTACAAACTTATTAAATTTAATTTGGATGGGCAACCAGATCATGGTGGTAACGTTTCCATACAGGGAGATTTTCGTCCCAAGACTCAAGAAGTCAATTTACAGTTGCTACGGGTGCAAAACTTCCTTGCTGCTGATGTTTCTCGCATCGTTAAGTTACCCGTGGAATTACAAGCAGGTCGAGTTCAGGGTGAGTTGAAAATTCAAAACATTCAACTGAAACAAAAACAGCAAAACCTGCTCGTTTTTGGTACTGCTAGTGGGCAAGGAGTTCAACTTCAAGTTCCGCGAATGCCACTACCATTTATCAATTCTCAAGGTAAGGTGCGCTTTCAAGGAACTCAGCTTAAGCTGGAAAATGTCACCACTGGTTATGGCAAAATCCCCTTAATAGCAAACGGCACCATTGACTCTAAAGCCGGCTACAAGTTAGCAGCGCGTGTAAATTCGGTAAATGTGGCAAGTGTCCGGGAAACTCTCAACGTCAAATTACCTGTACCGACAATTGGGGAAGGTAAGGCAGACTTACAGGTTGTTGGATCAATCACTAACCCAATTCTGTTTGGTACAGTTGCCACTATAAAAGAAGCAAAAATTGACAAAGTCGATTTTAAGAGTGCCAGCGCACAGTTTGAGTTTTCTCCTGTCGCATCTATTATTACTTTTAAAAATATTCAAGGCAAAGCCACTGTAGGCGGTGAAGTTACAGGCGCTGGGACGATTCAATTTGTTAACAAAATTCCCAAGCTAAATTTTAATGTCACGGCAAAGAACGTTCCAGGGGATGCCATTGCCTCTGTTTACGACACAAAACCTGCATTCCAAATTGGTACTGTCTCAGGTACAGCACAACTGACTGGCAGTGGTGAGAACGTTCAGACAACGGTACAATGGCAAGCGCCCCAAGCAACCTACCCCGGAAGCGGAGAAACAATTGTCGCCCCAGACAAAAGTGTTTCTTTCCGTAATGTTGCTCTGAGCGTTGCTGGTGGTACAGTACAAATTGCTGGCAGTTGGGCGAATCAGCGTTGGCAAGCGATCGCTGATGCTTCCAAAGTACAAGTGGAACGTTTTGTCAACTCCAGTCAACTGCAAAATGTCTCTCTCGATGACGCACGCTTCAACGGTCGTCTCGTCCTCTCAGGAACCTCAGCCCCATTTAAAATTGCCACAATTCGTCCAGATAACGCAAAAGTTCAAGTTGCGGATGGCACAGTTGCAATTTCTAAGATCCAATTTGGCGAGCAAAGCTTTTCTGCCGAATTGGTTGCTGACAGTGTGCGGTTGGGGCGTTTACTAAAACAAGCGCCCCAAAGTTTAGATGGACCATTAGCAGGTAAGTTCCAAGTTTCTGGAAATACAGACGCTTTTAACCTCAAAACCTTACGTGCTACTGGTGAAGGACGCTTATTAGTTGGCGGTGGCGCAATTACAGCTTCTCATATCCAACTTGCTGAAGGCTTGTATAAAGCACAACTACAGGCAAATAATGTAGATGTGCAACAATTAGCACAATTACCTAAACAATCTCAAGGAAGGTTAAGCGGTCAATTCAACGTTGCTGGTTCAGTTGAATCGTTTAAACCGCAAACTGTTGTAGCCACAGGACAAGCACGCGTCAATTTTGGCAGTGGTAGTGTGACTGCTTCTAATATCCAATTGGAAGCCGGTCGGTATCAGGCGCAACTCCAAGCAAGTAATGTGCCATTGCAAAAATTATCACAAGTACCACCGCAGTTTAACGGCACTTTGACAGGTCAGTTTAACGTTGCTGGTTTAGCTGATTCCTTCAAACCACAAGCTATTCAAGCTACTGGTCAGGCACGAGTGAATGTCGCAGGTGGCACAGTCACCGCTTCTAAGATCCAACTTGCTGATGGTCGTTACCAGGCTGTGGTTGATGCTTCTGGTGTGGAATTAAAACGGTTGTCGCAGCAGTTGCGGGGTCAATTTGGCGGTAAACTGCAACTGGCAGGCACTGTGGGAACTTTCAACATATCCAACGTGCGTGCCTCTGGTCAGGTGCAGCTTTCCCAAGGCATTGCTGGTATTGAGCAACCGCTGACAGCAGTTGTTGGCTGGGATGGACAAAAGCTGCTCGTCGAGCGAGCCACTGCTCCAGGTTTAAGTGCTAATGGTTATATTTTAGCCAAATCTGGTGGGACAGGCATACCGGAAATTACAGAATTAAATCTCAACGTTCAAGCACAGAATTATAATCTGCAAAAGTTGCCAATGCAGCTTCCTAGCGCTGTGGCTTTAGCAGGAAAAGCCGATTTTGGGGGAAGAATCAGCGGTACGCTACCTGTGCCAAATATACAAGGGCAAGTTAGGTTACGAGACTTGGTGGTGAATCGACTGGCTTTTGAGTCGGTGTTAACTGGAAACATCCAATTGGCGCAGGGACAGGGTTTAAATTTAGATGTTGCAGGCACACGCGATCGCATTACTCTCAACGCAGACGCAAAAAATCGCCCCAATTCTTTCTTAGTGCGGTGGCAAAATGCATTGGCAAGCGGTCAATCTCAAGGGGACAATTTGGCAATGAAAGTGGAAAACTTCCCCTTGGCGATATTGAATCTTACCCCGCCTGCGAATACTCATCTTGGTACGGGTGCGATCGCTGGATTTTTGACTGGGGATTTTCAGGTTAATCAAAAGACATTTGCCACACAAGGGGATATTGCAATTGCCCAGCCGCAATTAGGACGCATTAAAGGCGATCGCCTGATGGCACAATTCCATTACGGCGATGGTCAAACAACGATTACAGATAGCGAATTTGTCAAAGGTGTGAGTCGTTACGCCCTTGCCGGAACTTTAAGCCAAACTCCCAAAGGTCCGCAAATCAAAGGTAAACTGAACGTTACTCAAGGTGAAGTTCAAGATGTCCTGACTGCACTACAGTTATATGAATTACAAGATGTTCAACGCGGTTTGGCACAGCCAAACTACGGTACAGCAGCAGATTTGAATGCCACTGAGTCAGTAGGATTTTCAGATCAGCCTTTGTCTGCCCAACTTCAGCGCTTTGGCGAATTTGAAAATCGGCTAGCACAACAAAAACAACAGCGTCGCGATACTTCTCCTATACCGGAATTGGCAGATTTAAAGGGAACTTTCAATGGTGAAGTTTCTATAGATACTGCAACAGCGAACGGGCTGGATGTAAGCTTTAATTTAAACGGTCAAAACTTTGTTTGGGGTAGGGCAGATGAACCGGATCGTTTGTATAAAGCAGACCAAGTGATTGCTCAAGGTAGATTTGAAAATGGTGTTCTCAGATTGCTACCTTTGCGACTGGAGTCTCAGAACAACTTGATCGCTTTGACAGGTAATATTGGTGGGAATGAACAATCTGGTCAGTTGCAGGTTGTCAATTTCCCCGTGCAAGTGCTAAATAATTTTGTCAAACTGCCTGTTGGTTTTACAGGTAATCTCAACGGCACAGCAGCTTTAGCAGGGAGTATTGACAATCCACAGGCAAAGGGAGAATTGCAAATCACTCAGGGGACTCTCAATCAAAAAGGCGTAGAGTCAGCGACTGCGAGTTTCAATTATACCAATGGTCGCTTGAACTTTGGCAGCCACGTTACGGTTTCTGGTTCGGAGCCAGTTAAAATTGCTGGTAGTATACCTTATCAGTTGCCTTTTGCTTCTGTAAAGCCAGATAACGATCAAATTAATCTGGATGTGAAAGTTCAAAATGAAGGGCTGGCAGTCTTAAACCTGTTAACTAACCAAGTCGCCTTTGAAAAAGGTGAGGGACAAATAGACTTGATGGTGCGGGGGACAACACAACAGCCGATATTAGATGGAATTGCCACTGTAAAGGATGCCACCTTTTCATCTCAAGCTTTACCAGGAAAGCTGACAGATATTACAGGAACAGTGCAGTTTGGTTTAGACCGGATTGTCGTGCAAAATCTTCAAGGTAAGTATAATAACAAGGGTAAAGTCGAGGCACAAGGTGAGATTCCTGTCTCGAGTCAAGAAACAAAAATAGATCAACCCCTCACCGTTAGCCTTGACCAATTGGCTTTGAATCTTAAGGAACTTTACCAAGGAGGCGTCACGGGTAACTTGGTGGTGACTGGTTCCGCCCTGAAACCAATGATTGGTGGTAAATTGCAGTTAGCTGATGGTCAAGTTTTACTAGCAGAATCTACAAAAACGACCGATGGAAATAGCAAAATAGATGTTTCAGGTGTGAAACAGGTCAAGCAAGAGACCCCGAAAGCTGACTATACAGCGGCTCAGTTCAAAGACCTACAGTTACAGCTAGGCAAAAACGTACAAATTACCCGTCCACTGATTCTCAGTTTCCGGGCTACTGGAACCCTTAACGTCAACGGTTCGTTTAAAGAACCAATACCAGAAGGAACGATCCGCCTGAAGGAAGGAAGCGTAAATTTATTTACGACTCGATTTAACCTTGCGCGTGGCTATAAACATAAAGCTATTTTTAGAGCAAATCAACCCCGCGATCCCGAGTTAGACATCCAGCTGTTTGCGAAAGTACTCGACGTTATTCAAAATAGTGACCTCAATAAACCAAATATCACAGGGTTAGCGGCTTTAGAAACTATTCGTGTTGATGCCAGGGTGCAAGGTCTGGCAAGTAAACTGGATGAAACTCTGGAACTGACTTCGAGCCCCGCACGCAGCGAAACAGAAATTGTTGCCCTGCTTGGGGGTGGATTGGTAGATACCGAAGGACGCGGTAATGATACTACCTTAGGACTGATTAATATAGCAGGTTCGGCTGTGCTGAACAATCTTCAGGAACCCCTAAACCAGATTGCAACAGCATTGGGTTTAAGCGAACTGCGTCTATTCCCAACCATTCTCTCCGACACTCTCGAAGCAGGTAGGAGTAGTTCAACTTTGGAGTTGGCAGCGGAAGCTGGAGTGGATATCACTCGCAGGTTTTCTGTCTCCACCCTGAAGATTTTGACAACTAATGACCCCTTCCAATGGGGTATTAACTATCGGCTCAACAATTCCATTCGTCTGCGTGCAACCACTAATTTAAATGATGACAATCGCGCAGTTATTGAGTATCAAAAGAGGTTTTAATGTCAGACAGCAAGCGTTGTCCTTGCAATCGTCAACAGCCGTACTTCACTAAAACTCTTGCACTCATTCAATGTTTTTGAAATTAAACCACAGATGGACACAGATGGACACAGATAAATATCGGTGTACCCTGCCTTAAGCCGCCCTCCAGGCGTCTACATCGGTGTTTATCTGTGGTTCCTTTTGGGCTTATTCATATTTTTGCAAGAAGTCTACTGCTTAAGTACCCCATCTTCCATATAAACAACTCGGTCAGCCAAATCTAAAATCCGGGGATCATGCGTGACAATCAACACTGTACAACCTTGTTCTTTTGCCAGTTGGCGCAGTAACTCCATAACCAAATGTCCGCTGTGAGAGTCTAAAGCAGCAGTTGGCTCATCTGCCATAATCACCTGTGGATGACCAGTTAAAGCACGGGCGATCGCCACTCTTTGTTTTTGTCCCCCCGACAAATCACGGGGAAGTTGCTTTACCTTATCCCCCAGTCCAACTTGTTCCAACAAAGCTTGTGCTTCTTTGCGTGCTGGCTTTCCCCGAATGCCTTTGACATTCAAGGCTGCTTCTACATTCTCAATAGCCGTTAGTGCGGGAAACAAGTTAAAATCTTGAAAAATAAAGCCAATGTTCTGCCTTCGGAACCGAGCTAGTTGAGTTCGAGACATTCTGGTAATATCTTGCCCAAGCAAATACACGCTGCCCGCCGTTGGAGTCAATAGTCCCGCTAAAATTGACAGCAAGGTCGTTTTCCCCGATCCAGAAGGTCCCATTAAAATTTCTATATGACCCTTTTGGATATCCCAGTAAACTTCTTTGAGGATTTGAAGCCGCTGCTGCTTAGAATTAATCACCATTTCCACCCCTTGGGCAACAATTGCGCCTGTTGCGGTGGAACTCATTTGATATTTGCTCTGGGCAAATTTATTAGATTGAATTTTAGAATCAGTCATTTGCTCAAATTCTTTGGGCATATACAATTTTTAATTGTCAGTTGAGATTTGTTGTGTGCTTTCGACTGCTGAAGAACCACAAACTTAATTATGTAGTGATTAGCACTATATAAAAAGTAAAATTACTGCTAAGAAAACTATCCTTTAAAGACAATCGCTGGATCAACGCGAGTGACTTTCTGAATCGCAAAAACAGCAGAACTAACGCACATCAACACCGTAATTCCAAAAACAGTAGCTGCCGATATAGGTGTAATTAAAATGACAATCCCCTGTGCTGTTGATGTCCAAGCTGCCACTCCTAGACAAAGAGCGATCCCTGGTAGATAGCCTAAAATTGCCATCCATAGTGCTTGCTCAATAATTACATTGTAAATAAACCAATCAGATGCCCCCATTGCTTTGAGGGTGCCAAACTCTTTGATATGATCTGTGACAGAAGCGTAGAGAATTTGACTAACGACCACTGCCCCAACAACGACGCCAACCACCGCACCAAGACCGAGAATAAATCCAATTCCAGAGCGTTCCTGCCAGTAGACTTGTGTTATTTTAGACATTTCTTGCCGAGTGTAAGCGCGGGTGTCTGGCAAAGCTTGTTCTAAATCTCGCTTTAATTTGGCTATGTTTTGACCGGGTTTTGCCCGAATCAAAACGAAGTTAATCTGGTCGGTTGATGTTGGTTTTTTAGCAGAGGTACCTACGTTAGTTGGAGAAGCGGTTGTTTGAGTACCGTAATTTCTATAAGTGTTGGCAGTCTCTAAAGAGGTGAACATCAAGGTACCGAAGATAATTGACTGAGTTCCTTGAGTAAAACCCACCAACTTTGCTGGAATGTTGTTAATTTCTCCAACCTCACCCAACCTTTTGAGATGAATAGAATCCAAGCCAGTTTTGTCAATAATGAAAGTGAAGGATTGCTTCAAGTCATTAAAACTGCCTGCGACAATGGTTGATCGGTCAAATAACATTCCTTGTGGATCTGCGCCAACCAGCGTAACCGAGGTAATTTCGTCTGTTTGTAGTTCATGCCACAAGGCACCATCAATAATGACACCTTCAGCTTTGGCGACACCTGCGACTTTGCGCGCCTTGGTAACCTGTTCGTAGGGAATTGGTATAGTTAGCCCCAAATGCTGCATATTTTTTGAAGACACCCAAATGTCAGCACGGGATTGATCGATTAATTGCGAAGAGGAGCGAGCAAACCCATATTGAAGACCTGTTTGAATGGTGACTAAGCTAACGGCAAATAAAATTCCTGCTTGCGCCACCAAAAAGCGAGGAATGTCTTCTAGTAAATTCTTACGAGCAATTGAAGCCATAAAATTTAATAGGGAATAGGGATTTGTGGTAAAACTACTAACAATGAGCGATTAACCAGCCTTTATCGTTTTAGAATAGACTCTTCCTTTCCAAGTTCCTCCTCGCTTTTGCCAGTGACGCACAGCCGAGTCTACAGTCATCAGCGTATAAAGGAGAGCAATTCCAGGAAGACACAGCGCCAAAGCGGGAGAACATCCATAAAATCGGATCGTGGGTAAGTAGGCATAAGCCATAACTAGCCAGGTTGATAAACCGGCGATCGCCACAAGCGAATTTCCTGTGAGCAAACCGAATATTGCACATACAGGTGGAACAATGTAAACAACTATCATCCCCATGACTGTTACGATTAACAACCCCAAGGAATAATTTAACTGTGTGAACGCAGTGCGGGCTATCATGTCCCAAATGGTTGACAGCGATGGATAAGGTCGTAAACTCTGGGTTGAGTTGGTTAGTCCCAGCCAAATTTTGTGAAATGAGGGGGATGAGGGGGATGAGGGGGATGAGGAGGTATTTTCTCCCTTGTCTTCCCTGTCTTCCCTGTCTCCCTTGTCTTCCCTATGGGGAAATTGGGTAAAACGCCTAGATTTTACGGCTTGCGCTAGGGCGCAATCATCAATTAAGGCATCGCGGACGACCTCAATACCACCAATGCGGGTTAAAGCTTCACGGGTAATTAAAATACACCCACCCGCAGCGGCGGCTGTTGATTTGGTGGGATCGTTCACCCAAGGGAAGGGGTTGAGTTTTTGAAAGAAAAATACAAATGCTGGAATAAGCAATTTTTCCCAAAAACTTTCACACCGAAGCCGCACCATTAAAGAAACGAGATCCAAATCTTCTTGTTGCGCTTTTGCTACCAAACAGCGAAGATTCAAAGCATCATGTTCAATATCAGCATCCGTCAGCAGAAAATAGTCTGGTGGCGATGTCAGGGTTTGTGCATATTGAATACCTTGGTGTAATGCCCATAACTTGCCTGTCCAACCAGGAGCCAAAGCTTGTCCAGAAAGGACGTGTAATTGCTGAGTTTTGTTTAATTCCTGGGCAACATCACGGGCAACATTTGCTGTTCCATCCGTACTGCTATCGTCTACCAAGATGACGGTGAGATGACCAGGATAGTCTTGGTTGAGAAGCGATCGCAAAGTGACAGGAAGCAAATCAGCTTCGTTTCTTGCGGGGATGACAGCACAAATAGTAGGGAACATTGATAAATCTGTTTCCTGTCTTGTTAATCGTTGGTCCGAGCGCCAAAACTGACCCCAAAACCCTAGTAATATCACCCAAATTGTCAAGGATAGAACAGAAAGCCATAGTCCAATTTCACCGTTCATCGTGTTTTCTTTTTTCCACTTAGAAAACACATTACAATGTCACCTTATGACAGGGAAAGAATTTTCCTGTACATAACCAAAAAGAAGCAGACATATGTGGTTGAGGAGCAACGGAAAACAATGCAAATTCAAGACAAAGTGGCAGTTTCCCGTGTAAAAGACGCGATCGCCGCCAGTCAAAACTATCTTCTTTCTATTCAATATCCTGATGGATACTGGTGGGCGGAGTTAGAATCCAATGTCACCATCACTGCGGAGGTTGTCCTCCTCCATAAAATTTGGGGCACAGACCGAGAAAGACCGTTGCATAAAGTTGAAGCATATCTGCGTTCTCAACAACGGGATCACGGAGGTTGGGAACTTTTCTACGGGGATGGAGGAGAGCTAAGTACCTCGGTGGAAGCATACATGGCGCTGAAGCTGCTTGGTGTCTCACAAACAGACCCGGCAATGGTCAAGGCGCGGAAGTTCATCCTAGAACGCGGTGGTATCAGTAAAACTCGCATTTTTACCAAGTTACACCTAGCTCTCATTGGATGTTACAACTGGCGCGGCATTCCTTCTCTACCACCTTGGGTGATGTTGTTGCCCTCAAATTTTTTGTTTAACATCTATGAAATGTCTAGCTGGGCAAGGTCAAGCACTGTTCCGCTGCTGATTGTCATTGACCGCAAACCTGTTTTTCTGACTGATCCAGCCATCAACTTGGACGAACTGTATGCTGAAGGTGTTGAGCATGTTCGCTATGAGTTGCCTCGCAAAGGCGATTGGACAGATTTATTTATTACCCTAGACGAAACCTTTAAGTTAGCAGAAACCCTGAATCTTGTTCCTTTCCGTGAAGAAGGTATTCAAGCTGCAGAACGCTGGATTTTAGAACGGCAAGAAGCAACGGGCGATTGGGGCGGAATTATTCCCGCTATGTTAAATTCGCTACTAGCTTTGCGAGCTTTGGATTATGACGCAGCCGACCCGATTGTAGAACGAGGACTACGGGCAGTTGACAATTTTGCGATTGAAACTGCCGATACCTATAGAATACAGCCTTGTATTTCCCCTGTATGGGATACTGCTTGGGCAATGCGAGCTTTAGTAGATTCTGGCTTGGCTCCTGATCATCCTGCTGTGGTTAAAGCTGGAGAATGGTTGTTGAGTAAGCAGATTCTGGATTACGGTGATTGGGCTGTTAAAAATCGACAAGGAAAACCAGGAGCTTGGGCGTTTGAGTTTGACAACCGCTTTTATCCAGATGTAGACGACACAGCTGTCGTCGTGATGGCTCTTAATGGAGTGAAATTGCCCAACGAAAAATTGAAGCAAGCGGCGATCGCTCGTGCTGTGAACTGGATTGCTTCGATGCAGTGTCAGCCTGGTGGTTGGGCAGCATTTGATATGGACAATGATCAGGATTGGATCAACCAAATACCTTATGGTGACCTCAAAGCCATGATTGATCCGAACACAGCTGATGTCACCGCTCGGGTGTTAGAAATGCTGGGTGAGTGCAATCTCTTCATTGATACAGGCAACCTGGAGCGGGCAATGAGCTATCTCAAAGCCGAGCAAGAAACTGAGGGTTGCTGGTTTGGTCGTTGGGGAGTGAATTACATTTATGGCACAAGTGAAGTTCTTTGCGCCCTGTCTTTAATTGCTCCAGAAAAGACACGACTGAGTATAGAACGAGGTGCTGCTTGGTTAGTCGGATGTCAAAACTCAGATGGTGGCTGGGGCGAGACTTGTCGCAGCTACGATGACCCAACTCTCAAAGGACAAGGACCCAGTACTGCCTCTCAAACGGCTTGGGCAATACTAGGTTTAATAGCAGCAGGTCAAGCAACTGGCAAGTTTGCGAAAGTTGCCCTTGAGCGGGGAATTGGCTACCTTTTGGAAACTCAGCGTTCAGATGGCACTTGGGACGAGTCAGAATTTACAGGGACTGGCTTTCCTAGTCATTTTTATCTCAAATATCACCTCTATCAACAGTATTTTCCGCTATTAGCTTTGGGTAGGTATCAAGCGATATCAAACTTTTTGCGATAACTAAAAGTAGCCTACCTCAAAACCCTCCCCACAAATGGGGAGGGGTTATGAAGGTTCACATTTTCTCAACTTCTGAGTAATATCAAGTTTTTTTAATTACTTATACAGGAGTTACGTAACTGTCACATTGGGGGTATGTATGGATAAGCTAACTGGAAAATCAAAACTTGCCTTCGACGACATAGGAACAGGCGAACCAGCCTTACTCTTGTTTCCAGGATGGTGTGCTGATCGGGGTATTCTAGCAGCACTTGCGGAAGTTGAAAGCAAAAAACGAAGAGTTATCAATGTCGATTTACTGGGACATAACGAATCACAGCGTCCAGAGGGAGACTTTGGCACTGAAGATATGATCCGTGAAACTATTAAGCTTGTAGATTCACTTGGCATAAATGAATTCGTTACAGTCTCGGTAGCACACGCTGGATGGATAGCGATTGAACTAAGGCGTAAATTAGTTCATCGGGTTCCAAAGATGGTCTTTCTCGAGTGGATCATTATTGAACCGCCTCAGCTGTTCTTTGAGACCTTGGATAAGATGCAAAAGCCTGATCAATGGCAAAGTGCGCGTGACGCACTATTCATCGGTTGGTCGTTAGGTGATCCTAACCTCGCCAAACCCTTCCATGAGTTTATGACGAATTACGACTTCGACATGTGGTCGCGCGCAGGTCGAGAAATAGCCAGGTCATACAGAGAATTTGGCAGTCCTTTGCGCCTTCTTGAGACGCTTGCTCCAGCTCCAACAGTGCTCAATATTTACTCGCCAACGCAAATGAAGAACCTTTATTCCCAACCGGATGACACCAAGTATCTTGAAGCACAACAAGTTTTTGCAAACAAACATCACTGGTACCACATTTATAGATCGAGATCGAAGAGCCATCTGCCTTCCATCGAAGTCACGCAGGAAGTCGCAGACGCAATTGAAAGCTTCCTTTCCGGTTCTGCATCATAATTTTCGCCCGCCAATAGCAAGGAACCCGAAACCTACGTGTAGCAAGCTGTAATAAAGGCGTTTAAGCTAGTTGCAATTCATCGTGGTCGAAGCGAATGATTGCAGGCTGGTTGCAATTAATTCTGGGTCTTCCGCAATTTTGGTGATGATTGAGAGGAATGGAACGAAAGAGCGATTGCACTCGTAGCGCACTGCCTTTTGGGCAATCGCACATTTTCTGGGGAGGACACAATCACCATTGGTTGAACTGAAAACAACAGAATACACGGTATTGACCAATACTCCGTTTGTTGAGGTAGAGTACAGCGTATTTTAGGGCGAGTTTAAGCAATCATCTGATTCTCAAAATCCCCTAGCTGACTCGCTAGTAATACATTGCTCGTACCATAGATTTGAGGTAGCCGTCCTGTTTGTGCCAAGATGGTTCGCACCTGTGTGTTGGAAGTATCGGCAAGGTTACGCTGTTGAGCGATCGCCATTCCCGCTGCAATTCCTACTCCCTGCCCAACACCACAATTGAATTCCACAATTCTCCCAGCAGAAGAAGCATAGCCAACAAATCCAGAAGCTGGACTGATAACTGCCAAGTTGGGTACACTTTTCACCAGGGCGTGCTGAAAGCCGATGTTGAACAGGGGCGGGTTAAATGCCAGATTGTTAAAACCTTTCGTAGCAGCTCTTGTATCTAGACCTTTGATTCCACCACGGATATCAAAATGGTAACCAAAGGTTCCTAAAGCTTGAGAGTCTGGCACGCCGCCCGATAGCATTTCAGAGCCACTAAGGGGGTCAACAGCTCCCACAATATTGCCTGCATGGCGAATATACAGTTCTTCTGCGGGCTTCACCTGACTAGCGCCAATGCTTTCAAACCACTTTTTCACAAACAGCATTTCCTTGAGCATTTCTGGTGTCGGCTTGGCTTTCGCGCGTGCTAACGCTTCCGCTTGATCAGCATTGACTCCAAACAATAATGCATTCCAAGACAACCGCCCCCCAGACAAAATTGCTACGTTACCGTTGTCAAGGATGGCACTACTAGACTCAAACGACAGAGGAGTACCCCGAAAAGCGTGGTAAGCGATAGAAAGGGCTTTGCTGCGAACGTCGATGTAGTCTTGCCCTACGTACATCGTTTTCAAATTGCCTTGAGAATCAACGAGGTCTTTCCTGAGTTCATCTGCTCTTGCTCGATCTTCACCTGCGGCACTATTTAACCATTTCTGAGCTTCAGTATCTGCTACTTTGGTGAAGCGTTTAAGATATTGATACTCCACATTTTTGAGTTTATCAATACTTAGCCCTTGAGTTTCAAATACCAGGGTCACTGCCAGTTCCGAGTTAGGTAAGCCAAAAGTCTCAAACCCCTTAAGTTTTTTTACTCCAGCCGCTTGCGCCAATTCAGCGTTTACAGTGGAGTCAATAAACTGTTTGCCTAAATAAGTTTCATCGTTAGTCAGTTTAATACCAGCAATTTTCTGCCCTTCTTTGATAACGGACTTAATTTCAATATCACCAATAATATCTGCACCCACCTCACTCAACATCTGTCGTAAAGCAGCATCAGCCTTAGCTGGATCGAGAGCAATGAGCGCTACTCCTGATTTTTGCAAAAATTCCTTGTAGATGGCGGGTGGATCACCAAAAGTGTCCAAACGACGAGATTGGCGAATGGCAGAGGGAACCGCAGAACGGTCAAGATAAGACAACCCACCGCGCACCAAATGACCGCCGATGCCTGATTTAGAATTTCCCTTAAACAGTAGCAAAGTCCGTGGGTACTGCTTCGTCTGGCGGTAGTATTCCCTTGCTCCACAAACTAGGGCGAGAACACCAGGAACTTCGTCCCCGAAGCAAATAATGTCGTACGTGTGAACTGTCGAATCAACCCTGACTGGAGACATAGTGTTTTGTGCTTGACTCTTAATTTTCTTAATAAAATCAACAATCTAAGTGTTTGTTATTCCAGAAATGAAGCAGTACTGTTGATTAACCCTTACGGGTACTGTTTAAATCACTGAAACGCCAGCACTACTGTATCACTTGTGTACTGTCCCCAAATTGTAAGCGATTCAAATTCACAATTGGGAAAGCCTATTCCCGGAATTATCCTGCCAGCAAGCTTTCTGCCAGTTAAATATGATATGCGTCAGCTGATTTTTTAAATGATAACTATTATCATTAAAGACCGTATAGTTGGTTACAGGGATGAAAGCAGAAAGCCCACTCCAGGCGCGGGGTGGGACTGATTCAGAAGCGATCGCCAAGGACTCAAAGAGCAACGCCACAAGTGTGACATAGCAAAATCCTGTTTGGCTATACCACACAAAGGAGAAGAAGCTGCATTCACCAGATGTAACTTAAAAAAGCAACTCTAAAAACTAAAAAGATGAATTTTTCATTTGGCAGACAAACACAAAAGGCAAATACAGAACAAATTAGGCAAGTCAAGGAGTGGATTTATCAAGCTTTAAAACTTGATAAGGAAATTCCTATTTCTCTAAGTCAATTACAGTGTACTGAGTCAGGTTGTCCACCTCTTGAAACAGTAATCGCCGTGATGAAAAACCCAGTTGAACAGTACAAAATTCATAAACCAATAGCTCAAATAGAGTTTATAGATATTGCTGAACTCATGAAATAAACTCATTAATCTATTTGTGGGTTTTCAACTTTTCACTTGTTCCATTTAGCATGTGTTTTGCACAGACAAAAAGGACTTGTCTGTGCATTCTTAATCTCACACTCTTTAGCAACCACCAGCCCAAGTTACCCATCTGTGGGATATGGTTGTATGTATCGCTTCACTTATTTCGTATTCGGTTATGGTTGCTCCTGTGAAATCAGCGCCACTGAGCTCTGCTTCATTCAAGTTGCTACCAATCAAATTTGCCTGACGAAGTTTGGCTCCACTTAAATCAGTACCACAGAGTTCTGCTTCACTGAGGTTTGCCCCAACTAGATTTGCCCGAACTAAATTTGCAGTCCGCAAATCTGCGCGACTGAGGTTTGTTCTCTCTAGGTTGACATTCATCAGATCTGCGCCAATCAAGTTGACCTCACTCAAGTTAGCATCTGTGAGGTTTGCGCCACTTAAATCTGCATCTGTAAGGTTGGCGCGACTTAAATCACATCCACTCAAATTTGCTTGACTGAGATTAGCTCCACTTAAATCTGCTCCACCAAAATTTGCGCCACTTAAGTCAGTATCACTAAGGTTAGCTTGATGCAAATTTGCTCCATTAAAATCCCGTTCTCCTGCTGCATATCGACTCAGGAGCTGATTAATGTCCATATTATCCGCCTCGCAATGTGTTGACAGGTCAAAAAGTCTATTTATAAGTTGCGTTCTACCCAAACCACACCGAAGACTATCTTTTAGTTGCTAGCAACTAGATTTTTAACTATTGCTTGGAATATTATTTTCATTTTGCAAGAGCTTCTATTTTTTTGAGCATTTCCTTAACGGAAATATATATATTAATTCATGAAGAAATGATTATTTACACTTAGCTTACGACTAGCACCATACATCATGAACTGAGGATTGACATCTCCCCTCGCTAGAAGCAAGGGGATTCTTAGACGTTGCTGCTACGCGGTCTGAAGACACGCTACGCAGCGTCTACGATATGATTTATTTAATCGTGTAAACAAATCAAACCGTTGTGGGAGTGTCAAAGCTCCCCTAACCACCTCGACTAGATTTAAACCTAGCTGTGCGGCTACTTTTCTCATGATGTTTGCACTACCATTACAATCTGCATTTATGAAGTGACCATCACGACTTTTATACAATCCACGTTTCACTCTATCGCCCGATGCTTTCCACCCCACGGGTTTTTCACCATGCTTAGGCAAAGAATCACCGTCAAGAAATGACGCTTTGGATGTGTACGCCTCTTCAGTAATTGTTAAAATAATTCCGTATTCTAAGCAAAGTTGCTTAAGTCGTTCAATTAATCGTCCTGTGGGAATCACCACAAAGTTTTGATTATTGCGTTTACCCATATTGGAACCGTTTTTTTGTCCCTCGTTCCAACCTATAACTAGATTACCTATTCGGTCGTTAAGGCACTGATTAACGATGAATCGTGCTGCTTTGTTAATTGCATCACGCATTTGGTTGTTTCGCTTGCGCTGGACTCGGTCTAGGTTAGAATCCGACGCATTGTCCCCTAGAAAATGAACCAGCCTTTGTTTTGTTGATCTGTCTTCGTAGTCGGGTACGCGTTCTAGTAAGGCTGGTTCATTTTCTTCGTGTAAGACCCCCGCCCAGTAGAAATCCGATTTCCCTTGCTTGTACTTTGCTACAAGACGACAATAGCCTTGGTTCATTGCCTTTAACTTGCGACCGTCAATGATAAGGCTTCTGCCACGTGTTGAAACACCTGTTAGCCAATTAGTTCCACCGTGATCAAATGACCAAGCCTGAGTGTAATCAAGGCTAGGATGATTGCTAATTGGTTCCTTGCCATCATCAATCACCCAATCAATCCACAACTCACCAAGATAAGGACGCACTGTCACCTCTTTTACCCAGTCTGAATCAATAAATTCAGGCAACTGCAATGCAATATTTGTAAGCAAGTGTGGTTTTGTCTCACGACTGATTGACGGGTGAAAACAACCATCTTTGTAATTGAGCGCTTGACGTGGAAACGTTACCGAAGCAAGACCACCACGTTTTCTGTATTTTGGTAGTGACGGTCTATCGACTTCACCTTTGTAGTAGGCGTTAACCAACCCGTTGTAACTGATTATGGATTCGCCTACTGTCTTAAGTGTTTGCTGTGCTGACTGTGCAGCCATTGCTTTGTAGTGTGGATTGTCCTTAAGAACTTTATCTAGTTCTGGGTAGGTCGTACCGCATTTATAGGTTTTCCAATTCCTTAGTAATTCGTCACCACGCCAATAAGTTGTGAACGCATCTTGTTGTTGTTCTAGCTTGTTGTAATGGGTTTGTCGAGTGTGGTAAATCGCTGAATTAATAAGACTATTAGCGTGTTCACACTGGTTAACCCAAAATGCTTTCTCTTCATCAATAAATTTTGCTTTGACTGGTATTGTTCTGTACATTTTGTCATCACCTTCTGTTGTTGATTATCATTGCTACTACAATTAACGTCAACAGACATTCGGGAAGATGGCAAAACTATCTAAAGAAGACCATGAGTACAGGAGAACCGAGAATTCTGTGTCTTCAATTAACTATCATTTTGTATTTGTACCAAAACGCCGAAGACCAGTACTAGTTAGTGATGTGGCAAGAAGGCTACAGGAAATCATATTTGAATTGGTACAAGAACATAACTGGCGGTTAATTGCTCTGGAGATTCAACCAGACCATGTACATATGTTCATCAACGCTCCAACAGATGAAGCTCCATCCAAAATTGCCATGTGGGTTAAAGGAAGAGCTTCTCACCACCTGAGAAAAGAATTTCCCGAATTAAAAAAACTACCTGCTTTGTGGACTCCGACTTATTTTGTCGCGTCAACAGGTCAGGTCAGCACTGAGGTAGTTAAAAAGTACATTGAAAATCAACGAGGGAAATAGAGAAACACAGGGCTAAAGCCCTTTGGGTCGCGCATCCCGTCCCTCTCTGAAGAGTAGGGGTTCTCGCGCTCCCACTATGCTTTGATAGAAACAACCATTAGATGGTCAGGAGTTGATGATCCCAGTTCATGCGGGAGAAAGAATTCCTGAAGTTTTACTGGGTTTGCAGTGATTGGAAACTCGGCGACTAAGTAGGTGGGCATGAAAAAATATAAGATAAACCTAAGCCCCCAGCCCCCAACCCTTGTAAGCGTTGGGGGAGTTACAGCCTCTCCTCTCGCTGCTGTAGAGGAATGGAAGCGAGATTTTAAATTTAATTGTGCCTACCTACTTATTCGTAAATAGACCTTAAGAAGTTTTAACCTAGATTCTTGTGATCAAGTTTTGTTGAATCGTTAATTTTGGCACCGTAAAGGTTAGCAAGATTCAGATAAGCATCGCTGAGGTTGGCGCTGCGGAGGTCAGTATTACTGAGGTTAGCACCGTTAAGGTTAGAAAGTTTGAGGTTGGCATCGCTGAGGTTAGCACCGCTGAGGTTAGCCCCAGTGAGCTTAATACCGCTAAGATTTGCACCATTGAGATTAGCTCCGCTGAGGTTGGTACCGTCAAGATTGGCAAGGCTGAGGTTAGCACTTCTGAGGTCGGCACCTTTAAGGTCAGTTCTAGCAAGGTTTGCCCCACTCAGATCAGCACTATTAAGGTCGGCTTTGCTGAGGTTGGCAAGGCTGAGATATGCCCCGGTGAGGTTTGCCCCACTCAGGTTAGCACCACTGAGGTTTGCCCCACTCAGGTTGGCAAGGCTGAGGTTAGCACCACTGAGGTTTGCCCCGATTAGGTTAGCACCACTCAGATTTGCGCCGCCGAAATTGGTACCGCTGAGGTTTGCGCCGCCCAGATCTGCACCACCAAGCTTGGCATTGCTGAGATTGGTTCCGTCAAGGTTGGCATCGTTGAGATTAGCACCACTCAAGTTGGCATTGAATAGGTTAATACCGCTGAGGTTTGCGCCGCCCAAATCTGCTCCTGCAAAGTCTTCAGCAGACAAGTTCTCAGTTTTTGCTTTGTCAACGCGCACCTTCAAATTTTGAAGTTCTGGGAAAGATTCTTCAGCCATAGCGCAACTTTGACCAACTTAAGATATATTCCTCTATGACTCTACGAGATATTTAGCTTGCGCCATATCTATCATTCGTTATTATTTTGTTTTAGAAAAAAATTACTAGTAGAGGATGAACCCCCCAATTGGTTATTTTTGCCCTAGTACAAGGAGCGATCGCTCGATCACCTGACTCACCAACTCATTCCCCTGCAAGTTAAGGTGGATGTGGTCGTGATACAAGGCTTTAGGGTCTTGGTTTGAGTTAAATATTGGCAAAAAATCTACATAAGTTATTTGCTGCGCTTGAGAAAATTTACTCAACCGCTCACGTGCTTTGATTTCGTAATCGCGGGGTCCTCTTTGACCAATTTCTCGTAGTAAGGGAGTCATGACGAGAAGGAATTGGCTGTTGGCTTGACGCGTCAGCGCTTGGATTTTGCCAATTGCTTCTAGATTCAAACCAACTCTATCGCCGCCTTCATTTTGCACTGCTTCTAGTTCTGGTATCGGCGTTTGCTTTAACACATAACGTTGGAGAACTTCCACCAATGCTAAAGGCGGTTTCTTGTCTGGATAGTTGCGATCGCGTCCTACGGGTAAAGCGGTGGGAGCCGTAGCAAATAAATCATCGGTATTAATCAGTAGCACGACTGCTTGAGCGTTGAAACTGCCAAACTTCTGTAAGTAGGCTAATTCATTTCTTGGTCCCCAAGAGTTGGCTGAAGCATTCAGCACTTCTACTTGTTGAAAGTTATTAGCAACAGAGTCGCTTAAGGAGCTACTCAGCAAGCTAGAAATCGTATCATCCTGGTCTGTCCACCAGCCACCATTAACAATAGAATCTCCCAAAAGTAGTACTCGTAAGGTAGAAGGCGAAGGTGTCTTTTGTATCGGCTCACTTCGCATCGAATATTCATTAATCTCAATGCGATGACCAAAGCGACGGGTACGTTGGTTAGGGGCTAACAAATAACCAATCTGCTCATCCCGAATGTATGTTAGGGGATTGCCAAACCCAAAGAGCGATCGCAATCCCACCTCTATCACCACAAACAATCCCATAACGACCACCAAACTGATCACCAGTACCACTTTCACCGTCAAAAACCTCTCGTAAATTTTTGTAAATAAATATTACAATTTTACCTGTTTAACTTATACCGTTTTGTACAGGAAATTTCGGATATTTAATTGTATTAAAGCCAATGTATCTCTTGGTATAAGTACTTAGAGCGATGCAAATGTTGCAAAGCTTAAACAAAATGTTATTAATAAGTTTGTGTTGAATGCGAACGAAAAGACTAAAATCAAGACGGGCTGACTAGCACTCTAACAAAGGAGGATGACAAAGCTATGTCCGACTTAAACCGTGGCATCATGAAATTTGAAGGCGCTGATTCCCCCAAAGTAGTCACCATCTCCTCTGTGCTGCTTTTAGGGTCAATTCTTGCACTGATCATTTGGGCGCTGCAAGCAGCCTATGCAGTTCACTAATTGGATTATGGACATCCGGAATTCCGGGAACTAGATAAGATCAAAAAATGTCATTCTAAGTAAAACCTTAAGCTTTTTCATGAGCTTTGAGTGTTCGCCTGGGATATGACACAGACCATAAGTTTTATTTAGTACCCAAAAGCTCAGAAAGCATAATAGAGCAAGTAGGGTAGGACACTGGCTAGGACGGTCTCCGTCACAGCCAGGTGTCTCTGATGATACTAGAATTACGATTAAAAAGAATTTTTAGATTTATAAGATTTGAGATTTTAGATTCAAAATAAATCTAAAATCCAAAAGCAAAAATGCTTGAACTCTGGGGTATTGTAATTGTTTTTATTGTCTGCCCTCTCTTGGGTGCCATACCACTAATTGCTTGGATCACTCAAGCCATGACAGGGCGGCAGCTAGCACAAATTGGTACAGGCAACATCAGTGTTTCATCTGCTTTTTACCACGGCGGGACGTTAGTTGGAATTCTGGCAGTTTGCTCTGAAGCGATTAAGGGCATTGCCGCAGTCTTACTCACCCGTGCTTTTTTTGGACACGAATCTGCTTGGGAACTGGTTGCTCTGATTGGTTTAGTCGTAGGTCGATACTCAGCAGGTCGAGGAGCCGGCACGACTAACGTAGTCTGGGGATTTACCGTACACGATCCACTCGCGGCAGTGTTTGTATTGTTGATGGCAAGCGCTAGTTTCACGATTTTGCGTTCTAGGCAACTCGCAAAATTTGGAGTTTTAGTTTTATTCCCACTGATTGTAGCGCTCCTGCATAATGAAGATCCAGCCAGAATCATAGCTGCTGTTGCGCTTGCTGTGTTACTTGGCTGGATTTACAAACAAATTCCTGATGACCTGAATCTTTCTGTTGAAGAAGCACAACCAGAGTCACAAGCAGCGTTTAAATTTTTTCGCGGCGCTCAAGACATTCTGACTCTAGATGACGAGTTGGATGCGGCTTTTGTGGGACAAAAGGCAGCGAGATTAGCCGAAATTAAGCGATGGGGTTATTCCGTGCCAAAGGGGTGGATCATTGGTTTGTACGATGACCCTGAACCATTGATAGAAATGCTTCAGCCTTCAGAGTTATTGCCGCTTGTGGTGCGTTCCTCCGCAATTGGAGAAGACACGGAACAAGCTTCCGCAGCGGGGCAGTATGAAACGGTTTTAAATGTGACCAGTAAACAGAAGTTACGAGAAGCGATCGCCCGCTGTCGAGCTTCCTACGATAGTCAAAGAGCAGTACAGTACCGAAGCGATCGCGGGTTATTCGATGCAGCAATGGCGGTCCTGATTCAACAACAAGTCCAAGGAGTTTATTCTGGCGTTGCTTTTACTCGCGATCCCATTACCAAGCAAGGTGATGCCGTAGTTATAGAAGCTTTGCCAGGAAACGCGACTGCTGTTGTTTCCGGACGAGTCACGCCCGAACAATATCGCGCCTATGTCGTCGAGACAGATAATTTCACTTCCATACAATTAGAGGGACAGGGGAACATACCCGCAACATTAATCAAGCAAGTGGCGTACATATCTCGCCATTTGGAAGAACGTTACCACGGTATTCCTCAAGATATCGAGTGGACATACGACGGTCAAACGCTTTGGGTATTGCAAACTCGACCCGTAACCACCCTACTGCCCATTTGGACCCGCAAAATTGCCGCAGAGGTAATCCCCGGAATCATTCGCCCGTTAACTTGGTCGATTAATCGTCCCTTAACTTGTGGGGTTTGGGGAGGAATTTTTGCTTTGGTGCTGGGTGAACGCGCCGTTGGTTTGGACTTTAATCAAACGGCCACACTGCACTATTCTAGAGCCTACTTTAATGCATCCCTCTTAGGAGAGATTTTCCGCCGCATGGGTTTACCACCTGAAAGTTTGGAGTTTTTAACTAGGGGAGCAAAAATGAGTAAGCCTCCCTTGGATACTACGTTGCGGAATTTCCCTGGACTGCTGCGTTTGCTTGTGCGTGAGTTTTGTTTAACAATGGATTTTCAGTGGGATAATCGCAGGCGGTTTGTTCCGGCTTTATCTCACTTGAGTCAGGAATTGGTAGAAGACCTTGATCCAGCAAGGCTGTTGACAAGAGTTGACTACATTCTGGAGTTACTTCGGCGTGCAACGTACTACAGTATATTAGCTCCGTTGAGCGCGGCGTTGCGGCAAGCAATTTTTCGGCTAAAAGATGGGGAGATTGATAACAGTCGGACCCCAGAGGTAGCGGCGTTGCGAGAGATTCAAGATTTAGCCGCTTCTTCAAGGCAAGTTTTACCTGAGTTTGACCCAGAGAAAGAAGTGTTTGAGCAGTTGGCGCAAACTCCCGAAGGGCAAGAAATTCTGGAAAAGTTTGGCAAGTTGCTTCAGCGTTACGGTTATTTGAGTGAAGTAGGAACTGATATTGCTGTTTCCACCTGGAAAGAAGAACCACAAGCGGTTAAGCAGTTGTTTGTGCAGTTTATGCAGACAAACGAACCGCCAAAGCGCCAAGAACGCCAAGGTAAGAGGAAGAGAGGGTTTGTCCAAAGGCGTGTGAATCTTAAGGGACAAGTGACTGAAGTTTATTCGCGACTCTTAGCTGAGTTGCGCTGGTGTTTTGTGGCGTTGGAGGGGATTTGGTTAAAGTCGGGCTTACTTGAGCAGCCAGGAGATATATTTTTCTTGGAGCTTGAGGAAGTGCGGCGTCTTGTTGAAAGTTTTGAGCCAGATTTTGTCGAACAGTTGCAGGATTTGGTGGAATTGAGGCGCACACAACTTGCACAAGATAGTCAGCTTAACCCTGTACCCCTTTTAGTCTACGGCAACAATCCTCCCGCATTGCCTTTCCGAACTGAAATCCCCTCACCTGATCAGGTATTACAAGGCATTCCCGCCAGTCCTGGACAAGCGGAAGGACGGGTCAAAGTGTTGCGAAATTTACAGTCAGTACCAGATATTGACCGAGACACCATTCTGGTCGTACCTTACACAGATTCTGGTTGGGCACCTATACTTGTCAGGGCTGGAGGACTCATTGCTGAGGCTGGTGGACGGCTTTCTCACGGAGCAATCATAGCTCGCGAGTATGGGATTCCCGCTATTATGGATGTTAAAAGTGCTACATGGATATTGCAGGATGGTCAGAGAGTGCGAATTGATGGGTATAGGGGTATTGTGGAAATATCTAACGACTTAAGACCCGATTTACGACCAGAATGAAACTCACTTCCCTAAATGACTTGGCTGAAGAGCCAGTTTCTCATAATCCTGAAATTAAAAAAAAGGTGATGCTGCGTTTTGGCGATTTGCCTCACCTGACTAACTTTTCTCAGTCACGTTTTGCCCCTGGACACACAGCACCAGCCCACGCCCATCAAGATATGTGCGAGGTTTTTTTTGTTGAGTCTGGTTCTGGTGTGATTCACATTGATGGTAAAGAATACCCCTTGATACCAGGGAGTTGTGTGGCGGTTGAACCAGGAGAAGTTCATGAAGTTGTTAATAATGGTGCAACTGAGTTGGTTCTCACTTATTTTGGATTACGAGTTGAAAAATAAGCATAGTTATCCCACAGTTCATCAATCGTTTCAGCCATTGCCTTATGCGAAAATTGGTGCTGTACAGCGATCAAGTTATCGCAGCAAATCAGCAGGTGGATTCGTACCTGCTGAAACTATTAGGCACTAACGCCGCACGTATTGGCTATATTTCGTCGTCAAGCGATCCAAAACGTCAGTACTTTAGGGCAAAACAACAGTACTATCAGCAGTATGGTCTCGAAGCGCTCTACGTTGAACTCGATGTGGAATACAAAACAGACCTTCTCGATCCGTTGTTTGCCTGTGATGCGATTCATTTATCTGGCGGTAATACGTATTACTTCTTGTACTGGCTGCAGCAACGCGGTTTGATGCAGCGGCTGCAGCACTATGCTCTCCATCAAGGCGTGTTAATTGGCATTTCGGCTGGGGCAATTATAATGACACCGGAGATAGCCTCGGCGCGGCTGTGTGGTGATACGCCGTATCCACCCCTTACCACCTATCAGGGATTAGGTTTAGTGGACTTTGCGTTTGTGCCGCATATACAGGATACACCAGAGGAGTATGCCCGTATGCAGGCATATGCCAACCACCAGCAACGAGTGCTATACGGCTGTCATGATGGGGATGGGATTGTAGTCGTTGGTGAAACGGTTACGTTGGTTGGCAATGTTGTAACTGTGACACCGACAAGCGCATGAGTTATGCTCTACGGCTGTACCCCTTATTAAGAAGCGCTGGAAAGAGATGGAACTGAGTCGCGATCGCCCAACAATTTACTCAAATGACTGGAGGCTTCCAACACCCACCTGCTTATTAAGAGCAATCTTAACCATAGCAGCAATCATCCTGGAGTTTAAAACTTTTTAGGATATCCAAGAAGCCAGAAATCTATTTGCAAATCTATAAAAATTTAGTGAATTAGTAGAAATTTATATCTAGAGTCAGAACACAATTAGCGTGAAAATATTTTAAGATTAAGAGTTTACATTACAGAAACAGAATAATTATAGAGGAAATTCCCAGCAGGGTGTATACCAGAAATAGATAATTCGAGGTATGTACTACCAACAATACAGCCAATGAAACACCGCGCACTGCTGTTAGTCAATCATCATGCCCGCCAAGCACAAAAGCGCTTACCTGAGGTAAAACGCTTGCTTGAGGAACTGGGCTTGAATTTGATTGAGGAGTCCACTGAACAACCACAGCACCTTTATGAAGTCATCAAACGTCACCAGCACGAAGTTGACTTAGTGATCGTTGGTGGTGGCGATGGCACTCTCAATGCTGCTGTAGATGCTTTGGTAGAAACGCAGTTAACACTAGGTATTCTACCTTTAGGAACCGCCAATGACTTAGCTAGGACTCTGGGAATTCCTAACTCTCTCCCCGACGCCTGTAAAATTATTGCCAACGGTGAGGTACGACGCATTGATTTGGGGTTAGTGAATGGTAAACACTTTTTCAACGTAGCAAGCTGTGGGCTAAGTGTGAAAATTACCCAGCGACTGACTAAAAAAGCCAAGCGTCGTTGGGGAATATTGGCTTACCTGATCACAGCATTGCAAGTCATTTGGGAATCTCGACCTTTTAGCGCAGAAATTCGTACGAATAACCAATCAATAAGAGTGAAAACGGTACAAATTGCCGTAGGTAATGGTCGATATTACGGCGGTGGGATGGCAGTGGTTCCTGATGCCACCATTGATGATCAAAGGTTGGATCTGTACAGTTTGGAAATTGAACGCTGGTGGCAAATTATTCCCTTATTACCTGCCATGCGACAAGGACGACACATTCATTCGCAGAGTGTTCGCGCCTTTAGTGGTCAAGAAATTGAAGTTTATACACGCAAACCGCGCCCTATCAATACAGATGGTGAAATTACAACCTACACTCCTGCTCACTTCCGCGTGATCCCCAATGCTTTAAGCGTGTTAGTACCATCAAATGAATAATGAATGATGAATAAGTAAGTAAGTTAAAAAAGAAGAGAATTCATAATTCATAATTCATAATTACAATGCATCTAAAATTTTCCCAAGATATTAAGTTCCTGCTGCAAAGGTTAGGTCAACAGCCACTAAGTCTTGGCGATGTTCTAGCAGAAACCTCAGAACGTGGTTTTAGCTTGGTAATAGTATTATTGGTTTTGCCATTTTTGTTTCCTGTCCCACCTGGGTTAACTGGACCATTTGGTGGTGCTTGTTTGATATTGTCAATACAGATGGCTTTGGGGAGGCGATCGCCTTGGCTTCCTAAAAAAATTGCTACATATAAATTTCCCCGTGGGTTTACCCAGATAATTTTAAGTCACCTACAAAAAGTAACCAAAATATTAGAAAAAATTACCCGTCCCCGATTGGCAAAAATAGCAGAGAATCCTTTTACTTGGCGATTAAACGGTCTTTGTATTTCTTGGTTAGCAATCTTGCTAATTTTACCAATTCCTCTTACCAATCCTATCCCTCCAGTGGGAATATTACTCTTGGCAGTAGCCACTATAGAATCTGATGGTTTATTGATGTGCGTTGGCTACGTTTTCACCGTTTTGACGAGTTTCCTATTTGGATTCATCATTTATGCTTTGTGGATGGCTCCCAGTTTATTGCCACAAGTTTTCCAATAATTTGTTGAGATTAGGTGTAAATTGTCATATGGAAAAGGTGAAAGTAAATTTTAATTTTTCATTTGAATTGTTTTGCATACCTACATTATTTATAAAAAAAACCCTCAGCCACAGACTGAGGGCGGCAATTAGGGTGCATCTACCATCTCTTTATCCGCGATGAATATCTCTGATTCCGGAAAAATTCAAAAAAGCAGGGGGAAAGGAGGAGACTATTTTTGCTTATCCTCCAGACCGCGCACTCGTTTAAGTACTGGAATATACTGGTTAATCATCCAGATAAGAACCTCTATTGTGGAGTCTCCTTGCTGAATGTGGTTTTTGCTTTGTATGCCAATAAGTATTGTTTGGATAATTAACAACACAGTGATGATTTTCCCAACAAAGTTTTGACGCTTCACTTTCATTTCGTACTACCTGAATCAGTTGCTGGATACAGCCTCTCTTTGGGGTGGCATACGCAATCAAGGCTAGGAAAATCTGGCTACAATCGGGATTAAATGAGTTTGGGGTGGTATACCAAATTTGGGGTAGCCCCAAACTTTTTGGTAAACTTTTTACACTGCCATGCCGCGAACTACTAAAGGTCCTCAGGTGAAAACGCGGGTGAAGCGCCTGTTGGAGGCTTTGCTTGATTTCGTCAATGGGGAATTTGATGACAGCTTTGACATTGAGTGCAAGTGGAAAGCGGAAGACAGCGCCAACCCCAAGCTGATTGTCCAGACAACTCTGGTAGTTTTAGAGTGGCTGACAGCGAAAGATAAATATGATGGCAAGTTAACCAAACCGCAAATTCGAGAAGCGCTGAATCTGCTGAAAGACTTCTTGAAGATTCTGGAGGACAACCGCACGAAAACTCAGGGTGTTGATACGTGGCACTTCACGCTGACGCTGTGGTCAAAAGACAAGGAAAAGAACCTGAAACAGTTTGAGCAGGCGTGGGAAAGCAGTAGACCAGAGAAATCTAAAGCATTAAAGGCGAATTTCAACAAATCTGATAAATTTGACTGGCGAGATGTTTGCCGCACTATGTTGGAAAAGCACAAGCGCCTCACCACAAATGAGCTGCTATTTGCTGATGAGGACATGAAGTTTGAGCTAGACGACATTCATGTTCCCCTAGCACTGATGCAGCGTACCAAACCCGACAGGCGCAGTGGGGATGTTTCACCAGAACAAGGCTCCCAACTCTTACAACCAAGTGGGTACGAGGAAAAGCAGCGGTTTAAGCACGAGGATTTTTTGGCGCAAGTTCTGGAAAAAGGCGTTGGCAAAACCAAAGGCAAACGCATCGCCTTGATTGGAGAACCGGGTGCGGGAAAAACTACCCTACTGCAAGCTATAGCGTTTTGGATATTAGACAAAAATCTCGGTTTGCCAATTTGGATTTCTTTGGCAGACTTGCAGCACCAAGATGGAAATTTGGAAGATTTTAAGAAGTATCTTTTGCAAAAATGGCTGGAAACTGCGATTCCTGAGACACGTTTGACACAAGGCATTAAAACTGACTTTACCAATCAATATGAATCTGGGTGCGTGTGGCTGTTGCTGGATGGGGTGGATGAGATAGCAACGGGACATATCGCGCCTTTACAGGCTATAGCATCTCAGTTACAAGGTTGGGTGGCTAAAGCGCGGGTAGTGCTGACTTGTCGGTTGAATGTTTGGGAAGCGAATCTCAACGCTTTGGAAAACTTCGAGACGTATCGGCTGCTGGACTTTGACTATCCACAACAGGTGAAAGAGTTTATCGAAAAGTGGTTTCAGCCTCGGAACCTCACCCCCCTAGAGAGTCTCCGCAATGCAGAGAGGCGGAGTCAGAAGGGAGAAAGGTTATGGGTTGAGTTAGATCAGCCTGAACGTCAGCGTATACAAGATTTAGTTAAAAATCCCCTGCGGTTAGCGCTGTTGTGTAGTACTTACGATCCCCCCTTGCCCGCTGAAGATCGGGGGGTTTCAGAAAGTCCCCCCCCTTTTCAAGGGGGGGTTAGGGGGGGATCTTCCGGATTGCCAGATACCAAGGCAGGACTCTACCAGCAGTTTGTTGAAACATTCTACATCTGGAAAGAAAACCGCTTCCCCACGACACAACAGCAGCAGGAGGAATTAAACGCGGCGCTGGGACGCTTGGCAAAGCGGGCAATTGACTCTGAAGCGTTCCGGTTTCGGCTACGGCATAAGTTTGTACGTGAAGAACTGGGCGATCCAAAACAGCGGGGTTCCTTATTTTGGTGGGCGCTACAGTTGGGATGGCTGAATGAGATTGGACTTGCTGCGGAATCAGTAACTAAAGAGAAAGTTTACGCTTTCTACCATCCCACATTTCAGGAATATTTCGCGGCGCTGGCGGTTGATGATTGGGATTTTTTCTTACCCCGTGAACACAAAGATAGACCTGTTGAAGATAAAGATCATCCAGGGAAATATAAGGCATACCGCATTTTTGAGACGCAGTGGAAAGAGGTGATTTTGCTGTGGTTGGGGCGTGATAAAGATGAAGTGCCAGATAAACACAAGGAAGAGTTTATCAAGGCGTTGGTGGAATTCGATGATGGGTGTGGGAAGTTTTATTGGTATCGAACCTATTTCCTTGTGGGGGCTGGGATAGCAGAGTATAAGAATTATCCCAAAGCCGATGAAATAGTGGCGCAAATTGTTAAGTGGGGCTTTGGTTATTTCGATAGTGAAAAACAGCAGTGGCTATCTTGCTTCAAAGAAATTGCAGATACAGCTAAGATAGCCCTGAAACAAACAGATATTCAAAGGAAAACTGCTGCTCTGGTGCAACTAATTCAGCAGTCAGAGAGGGAATATCTCTGCTGGGAAGTTGCTAATCACTTGGCTCAAAATGGTGCAAACTACCCGGAAGTTCTTTCTGCTTTATTGGATTCAATCAGAGAATATCCAAATGAATTTAGTGTTGCAAAAGAAAAAATATTAAGAAAAATTTACTTTCGCAACCAAGAAGCTATTGCAGCTCTAGTAGAGTTAATGAACAACTCTCAAGATGAATATACTCGCATTATATCAGCATTATGTATAGGAACAATCGACCCTGGCAACCCGCAAGCCGTTGGTGTCCTAGTAGACTTAATTAACGACTATAAAGATAAAGAAATTTGTAAAATGGCGATCTCCTTTTTAGGAGAAATTGGCAATACGAATCAAAGAGCATTTAATACTCTATTTGATTTAAGTAAGTCTTCTCAAGATAAAGAAATTCGTGAAACAGCACTGTTTAGTTTAGGAGAGATTGGCACTATAAATCCAAAAGCTGTAGCTGCATTAGTAGATTTATCCAATCACTCTCCTGATAAAGAAATTCGTGAAACAGCACTATTTACTTTAGGAGAGATTGGCACTATAAATCCAAAAGCTGTAGCTGCATTAGTAGATTTATCCAATCACTCTCCTGATGAGGATATCCGTAGTTTAGTTCAAGTTATTTTATCACAAAATAACAGTGAGCAAAAATTTTCAGCACCAATAATTTACGATATTACAAGAATAAGTGATTATCTAATTAAGTTAAAAAGGAAATCTCAGGATGAAGAAGAATACAAATTTGCAAAAAGCATTTTAAGAAAAATTAACTCTGATAACCAAATAGAAGCTGTTGATGCGCTGGTGGAATTAATCAACAACTGTCAGGATATAAATATTCAATGGTCAGCAATAACAATTTTAGGTGAAATAGGCTCAGGTAATCAAAAAGCTATTGATGCGCTAGTTGAGTTAATCAACAATTCTCAGGATGAAAATCTCCGTCGCTCAGCAGTAGAAAGTTTAGGAAAAATTGACTCAGGTAATCCAATAGTCATTGATACCCTAGTTGAGTTAATCAATAACCGTCAGAAGATTTTTTTATTTAGTTCAGTACTAAGAAATGTAGGAAAATTTGGCTCAGGCAACCTAAAAGCTGTTGATGCCCTAGTTAAGTTAATCAGAAACTCCAAGAATGAATCTACTTATAGCGAAGCAACAAAGAGCTTACAGAAGATTTTGACAGAGGATCAGATGCCAACAGTTGTCATCGCTTTAAAAGATACTTTATCAGAAGAGACTTACGAAAACGACTTTGAGCGCTACAAGCATTGCGTTGAAGTCCTCTGGCACTGCGCCCAAAATATGCCCTACCCAGAATTCTACCAAGCTTGGCATCAGCAAGAAGGAGTAGGAAATACAAATACTCCCTCAAGTCAAACCCTCAGCCAAGCTAACTTACCCCAAAGCCTTCAAAGTGCGATAGCGAAGCGCTGCTGCTTTCAGCAGATCGCCAACAACCCCCAACTCAACCAAACCATCCACCTAATCTGCATCGACACCAGCAAATTCATCAATCCGCATAACCCCGCCGCTAAAATTTACACTGAAATGGTCAAAGGTGGCTGTCCCAAGTGCGAAGATGGCACGCCGAAGACAATGGCGGAACTGCAAACCTATTGGGACTTACTAGAAAGCAACAAGCGGGTGGTTTTGGTATTTTACGAAGGCAAGGGGTCAACATCGCAAGGTTTGAGCCAAGCATTCCTCAACGATATCAGTAAATTTGATGGGGCAATTTCTGTCATCAACCACGAAACCAAAGACGACATTCCCGTAAAATTCTTCACACCCAGCCAAACAATTGAAGATTTGGTACAGTGGCTACGAGATATTTAATATTTAATTCCTAAGCATCTAATGGTATTTTGGCCTTTTGAAACACCTGTTCAGCAGTAAATTCCAGTCCCTCAAACAGGGAATCTGTGAGTAATTCCTCTCCTATATAAGTCTGGGGTGCTGCATCTGGGTAAAAAACGGTAATGCTTCTAGCTTTACTATCTACTACCCAAACCCGCTGCACCTTAGCGTCTAAATAATCTTTTGCTTTAGCAGCCATTTGTCCAAACGTTTGTCCTGGCGAAATTATCTCAATTACCAAATCGGGGGGAACAGGGCAAGCTTCGTCTTCATCCCAGTTGGCGGGTAAACGTTCATAAGAAATGTACAATACGTCGGGTGTCGGCACCCAATCTCGCCCCCGACGAGTTAGCGTAATTGCCCACTCTGGGTAGACTTCTCCCCGTCCCTCACACCATTGCTCAATTAGATAGAGAAGAACGCGGGTAAGCTTGGAGTGAAAAAACTTGGGTGACATCTTTGGAATTGCCTGACCATCAACCAGTTCGTAAGTGATATCTCCCTCGCCTGGGGGAAGATTCAAGAACTGTTGCAAGGTCAGTTGATTGTTTGCCTGAAGTATCATGGCGCAGATTAGCTGGGGGCTAATTTAATTGTAATTGGGTAGTATATAGCACTTCTCGTTTGGATCAAGTAATTATTTATCTGTGTCCATCTGTGTCCATCTGTGGTTCTTATTTCTTGATGTATTGCACTCAACTGATAACCGCTATATTGCACCGATGCCAACCACCGCCAGAGGTTCCCGCAGCAAGTAGCGAAAGTCCTCTACCCTTCGGGAACGCTGCGCGTACAGAGGACTAAACCTGTTTCAAACCCTATTGACGATATCGATTTCAGTCCACTTGAGTGGACTTAAGCTATAAGCCTGAGATTGAAATCTCAGGCGGGCGTAAGCGTTGCGCTGCTTGCTTGAGAATCATTCAGTCCGGTGAGGTCATTGTATCCCCCGCAACACCTGTCGAATGGTATCCGATGGTACTTCGTCAGTAATCGTCACCACACCAATTTGCGTTGGCAGAATAAACCTTACTTTACCGGCTTTGACTTTCTTATCGAGTTGCAAAGACTCAATAATTGCTTCAATATCTACCCCATCTGGTAACTTCGTCGGTAAACCCGCTTTTTGAATCAGGGCGTCTTGACGTTCTGTCTCTTCCTTTTGCCACATTCCCAGTTCCACAGCAATCTGCCCTGCTGCTACCATACCAATGGCGACTGCTTCACCATGATTGACGACTTTATAACCCGTCAAGCTTTCCACTGCATGCCCAATGGTATGACCGTAGTTGAGAATTGCCCGCAGCCCAGCTTCTTTCTCATCTTTGCCCACGACATCAGCTTTCGCTTGACAAGAGCGCCTTAATATGCTTTCTATCAATTCTGGCTTGACGTAACGGAGTTGATCCAAGCGTTTGCTGGCTTCCATCTCGGCAAACAATTCGGCATCCCAAATCACGCCGTACTTAATCACTTCTGCCATTCCAGCACGAAACTCGCGCATAGGTAGAGTTTTCAGCACTTCTGGGTCAATTAAAACCAAGCGCGGCTGGTGGAATGCGCCAATCAAGTTTTTGCCTTGAGGATGATTGACGCCAGTTTTGCCACCAATTGCCGAATCCACCATCGCTAAAAGTGAGGTTGGCACTTGTACCACGTTAATGCCTCGCAACCAAGTCGCAGCGGCAAAGCCAGTCATATCCCCAATGACTCCTCCCCCTAAAGCTACCATAGTTGAGGAACGTTCTATGCGGTTTAAGAGCGCAGTATCGTAGATTTTCTGCACAGAACTCAGGGTTTTGTAGCGTTCACCCGGTGGGAGAGTGCAACTTGCAACTTCAAAGCCAGCCGCTTCCAAAGATGCAACTGCCCTTTCGCCATAATGCTTAAAAATTGTCGGGTTAGAAACCAGCAGGACTTTTTTGCCCAGCTTCAGATTGCTCATCATCTCGCCCAGTTGATCTATGCCCCCTGGCGCGATCGCAATCTCATAAGACTGTTGTGGTAAATTTACGTTAATAGAAGCCATCACCAAATCCCTTTGCAAGCGCCCGACGGCTGTATTCTACAGCATTAGCACTGCCTATTCCCGCATACAAGACGCTTTTTGGTTGAACTTTTCAAGGCTGGGTTCACGGGGTAGGAGCGTGGCGACCTTGCACCCGTAGGGTGTTAGCGATAAGATTTATCTTTCTTTCCACTTACACCCTCACCCAAATTAATTCGTAGTCTCCTGAATCACCTCACCAGGACCGTTAATCTCAACTGATCTGTTACCAGCTTGGTCAACAGAGATGCGGAATTGCCGTTCACCCTGAGATGAGGTATAACTTGTCTGTTGATCTGAATTTTGAACTTGAACAGGGGCAGCGTTCAACTGCAGCTTGTTTGTTTTCTTATCAAAGACATTCATCCGTGTTTGGGTTCCTTGGCGAAAAACCCTCACACTGTAGTTTGGTGTTTGGAAAGTAGCGACCGTCGTTTGTGGTGTCATGGATTTGGTGGACGGTTTCTTGACTGTTTGGGCGGCAACAATCCCTGTTTCAAACCCTAACCCACCAAGAACTAGCAAAGCGCTAGCAATAAAAGCGTATTTCATAGTCTTAAGGAGCTATTCTATTGTTATAATCACAAGAAATATTGATTATTCTAACTATAAGTCTCACCTTCTTAGAGGGGAACTCAAGAAAGCTTCAAGAAATATTTTTATTGAGCGTATCTTCTGTAAATGATTCAATAATATTTATAAACGATTATGGAGAAACTTCAATGTTTGGTGTCATAGCTTACATAGCCTTCTTGGCTCTATTCTTCGGTATTGCTGTTGGGTTGCTTTTCGGTTTGCGTGCTGCTAAAATCATCTAACTGATTTTTTGGAGTCTCGCGCAAAGGCGCAGAGGCGCAAAGTTTTCTTGAGCGTCTGGGCGGCTTTGCGCAAAGTTATCATCCAACCACGACTTCTCTAGAGGCTTTGTGTTGATTTACGAAAGGAGAACGCACCTCTAGACCAAGCAAATTCAGCATTTCCTGGTCAGTATTGTATCCTGGGCAGGGAGTGGTAACGGTTAACATATGCCCATTGTCACTGGAGAAGATGGAATTTGCTCCCGCCAAGAAGCATAAAGTCTGTTCTACCTGTGAAAGTCTAGCTCTACCTGCGCTAAGACGAACATCAGATGCAGGCATTAAAATACGCGCTGTGGCAATCATTCGCACCACATCCCAAATGGGGACATCAGGCTGATTTTCTAGGGGTGTGCCTTCAACTTGTGAGAGAATATTGATAGGCACCGACTCTGGATGTGGATGCAGGCTTGCTAGAGTGTGCAACATAGACACGCGGTCATCCACAGTTTCGCCTAAGCCGAGTATACCACCGGAACATACAGTCACATTTGTTTGCCGGACATTGTTAATGGTGTTGAGGCGATCGCCGTAAGTCCTGGTTGTAATGATAGTGCTGTAGTAGTCCTGGGAGGTATCTAAATTATGATTGTAGGCGTAAAGCCCTGCTTCTTCCAAACGCTGCGCCTGTGTTTGAGTCAGCATACCCAAGGTGCAGCAAACCTCTAATCCCAATGCTGTCACCTCTTTAACCATTTCCAACACTTGCTCAAATTGGGAGTTATCGCGCACCTCTCGCCAAGCAGCGCCCATGCATACACGACTCACACCACTTTCTTTGGCTTGTTGGGCAATACTCACGACTGTTTCTTTTTCTAGGAGGGCTTGTGCCTTCACCTCTGTTTTGTAGCGGGAGGACTGGGCACAGTAGCTACAATCCTCTGGACAACCCCCTGTTTTGATAGATATCAGCTTACAGACCTGTATTTTTCTTGAGTCATGGAATTGGCGATGCACGCTAGCAGCTTGATAAACAAGGTCTAGGAATGGTGTATCATGTATCTCGCGTATTTCTGATTCTTGCCAATTGTACCGTATTACTACTGACATCTCTATCCTTTGTAAGGTTTTTGCATAATTTTAGCTCTTCCTGAAGTGTTAACTAACCGATGTTGGTAATACAGTAAGCCTCACTGCTGCTAAATTATGAAGGGTGGCTAATAGCCTTTGGAACAAATATTCAATGATCTATGGAATTGCAACTGCCCAATATTACAACAAAACGGTTGTTATTAAGACTAGCAACTCAGGAGGATATCCCGGCAATCCTGAAATTTTATACGGAAAACAAAACATATCTTACTCCATTCTCTCCTCCTTGGTCTGATAACTTTTTCACTCGAGAGTATTGGCAAAATCAGTTAGAAAATAACTATTTAGAATTTATTAACGATATATCATTAAGATTATTTATTTTTCCTAAAAATAAACAAGAAATAATTATTGGACTTATCAACTTTACTAATTTTGTCAGAAGAGCCGCACAGTACTGTAATGTAGGATACGGTCTTGCAGAAGCTGAACAAGGAAAAGGTTATATGACAGAAGCACTGCAAGCAGGTGTTCACTATGTATTTCAAGAATTAAACATGCACCGAATCATGGCAAATTATATGCCTCACAACCAGCGCAGCGGCAATGTACTGAAAAGGTTAGGATTTGTCGTAGAAGGGTATGCCAGGGACTATCTATTCATTAATGGGAAATGGCAAGACCACATCCTTACAAGTATCACGAATCCTAACTGGCAGACAAACCCGTAAGCTTTTACACATCGAATTCAAGGATTGAAATCGCAACAGGACTAAACTCTACAACAATTTTGGATAACTCGGAAAAAAGTAATGACTTTGGCTGAAACTGTAAACAACACGAATTCTACCAATCCTTTTCTCAATCTCAACTACGAAAGAGCTATTGAATCTCTAGGTGACGAGTACTATGATGAAGTTGCCGCAGCAGAATTTTCCCAACATATCCTACGCTGGCGCAACGATGCAATCCTGCCCCGGCTAGGACTCGATCCGCAATTAGTAAAAGACGAAGACTTTATCTGTGCCTTTGGCAAATTTGAGGGACGAAAACCGCTTTTGGCGCTGCGTTACCACGGTTATCAATTTGGTGAATATAACCCTTTTTTAGGTGATGGTAGGGGCTTTCTCTACGGACAAGTACGCGGTACTGATGGCGAACTGTATGACTTGGGCACTAAAGGTTCCGGTAAAACTCCTTACTCGCGTGGTGGCGATGGTATGCTGACACTCAAGGGCGGAGTACGGGAAGTTATTGCTGCGGAAATGTTACACCACTTGGGTGTACGTACTTCACGCTGTTTGACCATGATTGAAACAGGCTTATCCCTTTGGCGGGGTGATGAACCTTCTCCCACCCGTTCCTCAGTCATTGTCAGGATGAACCGATCGCACATTCGATTTGGCACTTTTGAACGACTGCACTATTTACGACGTCCGGATTTGACCCAAAAGCTATTAGACCATGTCATTGAGCAGTATTATCGACATCTCATCGGCGAAAAAGATAAGTACGCTCTATTTTACGCAGATTTAGTCAAACGGACAGCAGAACTGGTAGCGCAATGGATGGCAGCTGGTTTCTGTCACGCAGTGCTAAACACAGACAATATGTCAATTACAGGGGAGAGTTTTGACTACGGTCCTTATGCGTTCATTCCCAGTTACGACCCCTACTTTACCGCTGCGTATTTCGATTATTATGGGCGCTATTCTTATACTCATCAACCTAGTATTTGTAAGTGGAACTTAGAAATACTCCAGGAGGCACTCAAAGCTGTTATTGAGCAAGCAGATATGCAGCCTGGATTAGCGAGATTTGATGAGCATTATCAGAACGAATACCGTTCTATGATGTTGAAGAAGTTGGGTTTTGAGCAGTTGTCACATCCAGAAGCCGATGAACTGTTAAACCTAACGATTCAATTTTTGCTAAATAGCAAAGTTGGTTATCACGAGTTCTTTTACGAGATGGCTCGCACCTTTTCATTGAAATGGCGAGATGAACCAGGCTTGATTATGGCAGATTCAGATATTCTACCAGCATCAGGGGCATCAGAAATTTTTGATAATTGGTGTATATTATACCATAAGATGTTAAATAATTTTGACCCTGAGCAAACAAACATCATTGCCCAAACTCTAGCTCGTTACAATCCCAAAACTGTGATACTCAGACCAGTGATTGAATCAATTTGGGAACCGATTGCTCAAGAAGATAATTGGCAACCTTTTTATGAGTTAATTAAGCGCATTCAGTCTGGAAGTTAGCGAGATGAACTGTTTGCACAATTGGTGCTTATCAAATAAGTAGGGTGCGTTAACGTAGTGGAACGCACCCTACTTATTTAAGACGTTACAGTGCCCAACACTTTTGTATAAGGCATAGATTTGGTGCTTTCCAATCAGTGGCGGGTCTAAATCCCCCACTGATATCGTGTCCGGTTAAAGACTTCTCATTAAGACTGCACTCGGTGCAGGGGAGAGGATTTTCACTCTTTTTGCAAAGATGCACCGAATAATAACTAATTAACCGGGCTTGATATGATTCATTCTGAATTCTGAATTCTTATTCAACGTTGTATTTATATTTCATTGTTAAATCGCTATTAAACGATTCTTAAAGAAACAAAAATATCATCTTAAAGAAACAAAAATATCAGAACTTTACAATCTCAGTTGCTGAGATAATTTTTCTCCTGCACTACCTTAACACCCTAGAAAATTTGGAAGATAATGGCACAAACAAAGGCGATTTGGAACCCGTCTGTGTTGGCTCATAAGCTTGTCGGTAGAATTAACTATTTTTTCTATCAACTTTCAGTAGGTCGGTTTCGCGGATTTGATTTGTATCTTAATTCTCCTGATCGCCTGGTATTAGAAGATGTGATTATTCCTTACTTTATTTCTCGTTCTGAATATCACAAAATACTTTTTGTTGGGTGCGATTGGTACACCAAACCCTACAGAAAATTATTCCGAAACAAGGAATACTGGACAATAGAAATTGAGGAATGGAGAAAGAAGTATGCTGGTGAAAGACATATCGTAGATGCTCTTCAGAACTTAAGCCTTCACATCGAAAGTGGTTATTTTGATGTGATTATTTACAATGGGGTATTTGGGCACGGAATCAACACCAAGGGGGATACTGAAGAGTCATTTAACCAATGCTTTAATGCTCTCCGTGAAGGAGGTATTTTAGTCTTTGGTTGGAATAATGTTCCTCAGTACACACCTTTTCCTGTGACTACCGAGTGTGAAAATTTGCAAAAATTTAAACCCTATGTCTTTGAGCCTTTTCCCACTTGCGAATATTTAGTACCAAATACTGAATACAAGCACACATTTGCTTTCTATAAAAAGCCAGTGGCAAGTTGAAATAAATGACTTGCTATAGCAATCCTATTTGATTTGTGAAAATCCATTGGCTCAGATTCCCGACAACTTTGGCGAAGTCGGGAATCTTGTTGTTCACGTTCGCGAGTGCCTGCCGTAGGCATACGCGAGTGCGTGCCCGTAGGGCTTATGATTTAGGATTGCTATATCTCCTGTAATGTCAACTTCGCCTAAGTCCCGTTAGTTGCCTCTGAACCCCACCCCGCCTTTGACTTACGTCAAAGTCTCCCCTCCGGTGCTTGCGGGGAGGGGTTGGGGGTGGGGTCCTTTTTATGGTCAATTAAACAGACGGGATGCAATCTAAATATCTTTTGGTCGATAGACTGCACCAAACGAGTGGTCAGAATTAACCTCAATCACTAAATCAACAAACGTAGGAGATTTGACCAACGGACTGATGAACAATTCTGGGTGCAGAGAACCCCAAAAATAATTGACAAATTGCTCCACCTCTTTTTCGCTCATTCCTGATTTGCCAGCAGCAATCATTTGCCGTTCCGCTTGTTTGCGCCATTCTAAGGAAAGGCGGTAATCTTTGGGATACAGCAAAATTAAGCTATCCAACTGCTCCCACAGTGGTAGATAGTCGCTGAGTTTGCTATTCATCTCACGGGCAAACGCCTTATCCTCATCTGTGAGAATTGGCGGCGGTGGGGTGTCAAATGCAGCAGGCTCAATTGGTCGCACACCCACAAACCAACCTTCAAACAAGACAATATCCACATTCTCTACAATTTCCGGAGTCGTTCTATCACCAGCACCCCCGTGGAGAGATTTATCAAAGCGGGGAACTGCTACTGGATTTTTGCACTCGCGAATTTGGTTAAGTACAGTTAAACCCAGTTCTACATCGTGTGTTCCTGGGGGACCACGCCAAATGAAGCGCGGGTCTTTTTGTTTTAATGCCAAGCGCTCATTATAGGTTTTATACAAGTCATCCAAAGATACACTGAGGGTGTGGTATCCCAACTGCTTGAGAATGAAGCAGAGATTGCCGCACAGTGTCGTTTTGCCGGTGCCTTGTCCTCCTAAAATACCTTGTATGAAGGGACGCCCCAACTGTTGGCGATAAGATGCAAGTTGTCTTGCCAAAGATAGCCACAAATCATTATTAGTCATTAGTCATTGGTCATTAGTCATTAGTTATTCTCTTTGTTTTGCGTCCCCTCATCTCTGTTCAAGAACCCAGCTTGAACGCTTCCAAAAACAAGCTGTAAGTCAGACCAACTTTGAGGATATTGAGACATTCTACCCAAAGCGCTTGTCGCTCTCGTATGCTACGACCATAAAATATTCTGCTGCCGAATTCTGTCAACGCCACTAACGTCGCAGCGACAAAAATGTCCCATTCAGCAGTTTGTCCCGCCGTAGTCGCAACTGCGCTTCCCAGAAAAAAACCGAACAAAAAACTAATTATTAGAACCGAAAACCGCCGCCAAGGATTAAAAAACCATAGCCTTAAGCGCAATGCAATGGCATTGAATAGGTTGTTTAGACGTGTGTTTTGCATGAATGGGACTTCCGAAATGATTAGGGGTGCGTGGAAGTTGAGGCGCAGCGCCCTGCGCTTGTACGTTGGAGGAACTCCCCTACCCGATTTGAAAGCAAAGTCAAGGAATCATGATATATTCCTACATAGAGGATATCTGGTCTAGCGTAAGCTTGCTTAAATAGTATTGTGGGTATCTTTCGGATTTTCAGCAACAATACAAAATATATACTTTTCTTCATTAAGAGCAGCAGCATTGCTGTTTTGCTCAAAGAGCTATACATGATATATTTCACGCACTAGCTCCCAAAGAGCCTTTGGTGGACAACTTTCTTCCTTGTTGCTCTTACCACAACAAAGCTGCGACTTGGTCTAGCCCAAACAATAAATTCTTATAAGTAATATATATTACCATGAAGCCGTCAGTGTATGAACACACTGTTCTGGTAGCTTATTCATTGGGACTGCTTTTTCTACCAATGGGATGCCGTCAGACGAGTGTATCCTTTGAGTCAACAGAACTAGAAACATCTTCTCTACCGCCTGCTCAGACACATCAGGAACAGAGTACGGCGTCATCTGTCTCCACTGTCTCCAATTCAATGCCCACACCAAAAAGTCAACGAGTAGAAAGCAGCAGTGGGGACAACAATAGCGTTATCACATATCGTCAGGGCTCAGGTGGGAAAGCAGTGAATCAAGGAACTTTACGGATGAGCAACCAAACCAATCAACCCGTGCGCCTTGCCTTACTGTCACGGCGCTCTTTAGGCAAAGGTTCCTCTGGACAAATTAAAGATGCCGTCCCAGCACATTGGGATTTTGCTCCTAAAGAAGGTCATGACAAGGGGCTGATTCTAGCTTTGCCTAATGGTAAGTTAGAACTGGAGAAGGGAGATATTTTAGTTGCCTTTGCACAAGATGGTTCCCGCCGCTACTGGGGTCCATATGTTGTTGGGGAAACTTCCTCTCCAAGTTGGAATTCCCAAAAGAAAGAATGGCAACTCATCCTTATTCCTTAGTTCTTAGTCATGAGTCATCGTTCTTTGCGCGAGATACGGCACATAGGCGCGTTCAAAGCAGCGTCACGAAGTGAAGCAAGGTGGGGAGGGATAGTTGCTTTAGCAGGAAAGAACTCAGAACACAGTTGTCAGAACTTAGAATAAAAAACTCTCAGGGGTTGGTCGGTATAAGTTCCTACTGTGCAGGGAGAGTATTGGTATAAGGCCCTCCGCAACTTCGGTGGAGACCAAGAAAGCTTTGCGTAATTAAATCCCCCGGATTCCATCCGTGGGGATATTCTGACTACTGCGTTCTGCGTTCTGCGTTCTTCTTAAAGTCTTTAGTGCCTGATTTGGAACAGCAGGAACCAAGAAGCTGAGCTAAAGTCATCTTGATTAATTTAGTATTGAGACTATTGACTTTTGTAGTCTTGAATAATAAATCATAACTAGTACAGACGCGCCATGGCGCGTCTCTACAATGACTGATGACTAATGACTAATGGCTAATCGCGCTTTTGACGGATGGTTTAACAATATAAGCAAGCGTCCAGCCCTCGCTGTGGCTCTGTCGATTTTATGGTTAGTTTTGATCAGTGGGGTTGCCTTCTTTTGGCATTTGGGCAGTCTCGGCTTAATTGATGAGACAGAGCCACTGTTTGCCGAAGCCTCGCGCCAAATGTTAGTTACAGGTGATTGGATCACTCCGTTCTTCAATGGCGAAACTCGTTTCGATAAACCTGCCTTAATTTACTGGTGTCAGGCGATCGCCTACTCAATTTTTGGAGTCAACGAATGGGCAGTACGTTTGCCTTCGGCGCTTGCTGCCCTCGGATTGATAAGTTTGGCATTATACACTATACAGTGGTATTTGGCAAAAGAAGACTACCTTGAGCAAAAAGTTCGCCCGACTCGACGCTGGTTAACCGCTGCTTTGGGAGCAGCTATCATGGCACTCAATCCAGAAATGATTGTCTGGGGGAGAGCGGGTGTTTCGGATATGCTGCTGGTTGGGTGCATGGACTCAGCGTTGTTGTGCTTTTTTCTCGGGTATGCCCAACCCTCACAATCGCAAGTGAAAGCACGGTGGTATTTAGCTTTTTATATCCTCATTGCTGGTGCGATTTTAACCAAAGGACCAGTGGGAATTGTCTTACCTGCGCTGATTATCGCTATATTTTTGCTTTATGTGGGAAAAGCAAAAGAAGTTTTGCGGGAAATGCGTCCCGTTACAGGTTTGCTTATTACCCTATGCTTATCATTACCTTGGTATGTGCTGGTTATTTGGCGCAATGGCGAAAATTATATTAACTCGTTTTTTGGATATCACAATGTTGAACGATTTACAAGCGTAGTCAATAGCCACTCAGCCCCTTGGTATTTTTACTTTATTATAGTGTTGCTGGGCTTTGCACCATATTCGGTATATTTGCCTTTGGCAATGGCAAGGCTGAAGTTTTGGCAGCGAAACTACTGGCGATCGCAAGAACGCTCTAGCCAACTTGGTTTATTTGCCTTTTTCTGGTTTATTACTATCTTTGGCTTTTTCACCATTGCTGTAACCAAACTCCCAAGCTACGTATTGCCCCTAATGCCAGCAGCAGCTATTTTGGTAGCACTGCTGTGGAGCGACATCATTAAAGACAAGCGAAACTTCTCGTTTGGAGACGCTAGCGCGAACGCTGACATGGGGGCATTTCCTGTCTCCACGTCTTCCCGAACTCCCCTCCTCTTTACAGGCTGGGTGAATGTAGCGTTGTTATCAGCACTGGCGGTGGCAATGTTTTACGTTCCTCAGTTAATAAAAGATCCGGCTGCACCCAACTTTCACCAATTGATTGAACAGTCAGGTTTAACTGTATTGGGAGGTGTGATTTGGCTGCTTTGTGCTGTGGTGCTGGCGGCTTTACTTGTGCGTCGTCGTTACCAGCCTGTGTTAATGGTGAATGTGTTGGGGTTTGCGGCGTTTATGGTTTTTGTCCTCACACCTTGTTTGTTTTTGATCGATCAGGAACGCCAGCTACCTTTACGGGAATTATCTGCGATCGCAGTGCAAGCACAAAAACCTAGTGAAGAACTGGTTATGGTGGGCTTCAAAAAGCCTACAGTAGTTTTTTATACTCGTCGTCCGGTCACTTATGTGAAAGTTTCTTCGGTTGCTGGAAAATATATTCAAGACAAAGCGGCAAAGAAAGCGCAACCTGCCTCAGTGCTAGTTCTTGCCCAGCCGAAAAAGTTTCCTGAAATGGGCTTAAAGCGTAGCGATTATGAAAATTTAGGCACCAGTGGTGCTTATGAACTGATTCGAGTTCCTTTTAAAAATGGGTAGTGGGTCGTGGAATTTGGGTAGTAGGTAGTGGATAGTGGAATTTGGATAGTGGGTAGTATTTTTTTACAACTAACAACCAACAACCAACAAATGTAGAGACGCTTCAAACAGCGCGTCTCTACAACTAACAATTCACTAATCACCCTTTAAAGCTTTATTAACCTCATTTAGCAAGTCCTCCATTGATATAGAGCGGGGTAAAATTTGCGAGGCAATAGTACTCACCACAGCTTCTATCGACTCCAATTTTTCATCTGTGCCCTTTGGGGAAATGTCAGGTTGCTCATCTTCAACCTCATAAGGATTTAATCGTTGGTCGAGGAGCAAAACTGGTGGTAAGTTGAAAGGCAGCTGTCCTAACGTTTTCAGGGCTGAGTAAACTTCTTTTTGGATGGGATCTCCTAAGCAAATCAGCAGTAAGTCAACACTTTGGTGACGAATTTGCTGTAGCAGTTCTGCCCAAGACCGACTCATAGATGCTTTCAAGCCTGCTGTTTGCAGGTACTGAATCAAAGCTTGGAACCATTCAGAACCACGAGAAATCGTCAAGGGACACAAAGCATTCTCACCAGCAATGTGGCTACTCAATGAGGAGTTTTTTTCTGTCCGATAACTCCTCACGTGCTTGTGTCTTGCCTCTGGTAAATCCGGCAGGATCGCTAAATCCACCACTAAGATGCTGGGTGGGCAGCATGCACCAGATGCAATTTGCAAAACTGACAATAAAGCTTCTGTTTTCTCAGCATTATGAAACTTATCTGCGCCCAATGGCGTTAAGCAAGGGAACACAGAGAGCTTTGGTATCCGAGAAGCAGTCTGTGTAGTTGAGACATTACAGGTGACAAGCGGCAGATCTGCCAAACGGGGGTGTTGACTGAGTTGTTTTAGTAAAGCTTCGGCTGCTGGCATTTCTGTATCCAGCAAAACGACATCAAACTGCCAAACGCGAGCCAGCAGTTCTGCCTGATCCAGGTCATCCACTTCTATGACTCGGTGCTGTTGAAGTAACGGTTGCGATGTCAGAGATTCACACCCAGCATTGACCAACCTCAAAATTTTCAGTGGTGTGTTATTGCGGTGAATTTCTCCATCATCTGATTTTTGCTGCTTTGCTTCTGGTGGAGCACACAGACTTTCTACCAGCGGTGTTAAGACTTGATGCTGCACTGGTAAGCTCAAGAAACCATCTGCTCGGTTGGCAAATGCTTGCTCTTTTTCAGCTCCTGTTGCTGTCACAATCACGGGTATGTGACGAGTTGCGCCATCGGATTTAAGTAAGGTTAGGACATCCCAACCCGACAGCAAAGGAAGCAAGGGATTGAGGAAAATAGCTTTAGGTTGCAAGCGCCGAGCTTTTTCTACTGCTTCACATCCTGAGCGAGCAATCACGACCCGATAACCTAAACCTGTCAATTGTTCGGTCAAATCTTCAATATACCGAGCAACTGCCTCCACAACCAGCACTAACGATTTAGAAGATGTCGGGTGATGGGGTGATGACGGGGCGTAGACGACGGGAGGGCGATCGCTTCCCCTAGATCTAGAACGAGTTTCCCGTACAGCCTCCGGGGACTTGCCTAAGGGTAGGGTAGGGTTGGAGTGAGGGGGCGAAAAAGAATTTCTTTCTATCTCCTCATCTCCCAATCGCCCCACTTCTTTAGGAGGACTGGGAGGTAGGAGTAGTGTAAACTGGCTACCCTTACCTTCACGCGACAAGAAGCTGACATCGCCACCGTGGAGACGAGCCAAAGCTCTAGTTAATACAAGCCCCAAACCTGTTCCTTCATGCTGGCGGGTGAGGGGATTTTCCAGTTGTTGGAATTTCTGAAAGATTAAATGCTGCTGGTGTTCGGCAATACCAATGCCTGTATCCCAAACTGTAAACGCAATCCAACCTTCCCAACGACTGACGCGCAGCCCGATTTCACCACCTGTTTCAGTAAATTTGAAGGCATTAGAAAGCAGGTGTACCAGCATCTGGCGCATCCGCAAGTCATCCGCCATAATCTGGTCTAAGCCAGGTTCAATTGAGAGGCTAAATTGGTGTTCTTGTGCAGGCGTACTTTCAGCTTGGGATTTTAATGAAGCTCTGCTACTTTGGGTATGAATCGCCTTTGCCTCAGAGACAGCGCGATCGCACACAGCTTGAATGTTGACGTTGGTGAGCGTCAACTCCATTTGTCCCGTTTCCATACGGGTCAAATCCAAAATATCATTGACCACGCTCATTAGGTGGCGTCCACTTTGATGAATCAGTCCTGCATAACGGGCTTGACGCTCGTTTAATTCTCCCAATTGCTGATCCACCAGTAACCGTGATAATCCCAAAACGGCAGTTAGAGGAGTTTTGAGTTCATGACTGATACAAGCTAAAAACTCATCCTTTAACCGATTGAGTTGAATTAAATCGGCATTTTTCGCGGCTAGTTCTTTACAAAGCTGCTGCTGTTCGGTGACATCCGTCGCTAGCATCAGCCACAAATCACTACTGAGTGCTGAATTTTGAGTGGACAGTGTTTTAAAATCAGTACTCAGGGCTTTTAAATCAGGGCTGTCTAAGGGAATTTTGGCAAACTGCCAAACTCGCTCCTGACCATTTTGCACTTCTACTATACAAGTACAAGTCCCTAACTGGCTATCCAAAAAGCAGCGATTTAATCCAGGTTCCTCTAAAGATTGTTCTTGCACTTGAAGAGTGCGAGGAGTCCCCAATGTTGACCGAGGTGACACACCTTTTTGAGGCATCACTTCGTTCATAGCTGACAAAGAATTTTCTTCACCAAAATGCTCATTGCTGCCAAAGGAATAAACTTTGGTTGGCGTTTGAGTGGCATATTCTAATTTCTTGGGTGGAGCATTTGCCAAAATCGCTTCTACCTGTCGCTTAATTCCTTCTGGATCTTTCAATGCTCCCAATTGCTGCCACCAAGCCGGATTTTGCGTTACCACTTCGCCATTGCCTGTTTGTAACATCAATGGCCAAGGTAGCCGTTCTAATAACTCCACCAGTGGCTTACATTCTCGTCTTTGCTCAGGTGCGTAACTTTTATTTATAGTATTTTTTTCTTTCTCTGCTTCAGTGATATTACTTAAAAATTTTGCAGAAGACTTGTGAAGCGTTTTCCTTGAATTTGTGCGCCTAGTCCGCTTAGAAGTCTCAGTTTCCAATTTTTGCTCTCTCAAAAACCCCAACAGACGCGGGCTATCCACAAGCCCCAAAAATTTGCCATCCAAGTCAATCAATGCCCAATCTAAATTCGTGTTTGCCTGGGTCTTTTGAAAACGCAAAAACGAACTAAATTGCTCCACATTGAAAGAAGCTGGTATTGTCTGTATAGGTTCAATTAAGCTTTGATCCAGTGTCGAGAGTCTTTGCTGTAAGTCTAAAAACTTAGAAGGATCTTCGCCTTCCACTGCTGTAAGTAATTGTGGTAATAAACGGGCAGAGTAAATTAATCCTAACAGGCATTTTTGCTTATCCAAGACTGCTAGGCGATCGCACTGCTGTTGTTGAAAAATCTCCAGCACAACTGCCACAGTAGTCGTTTCTACGCAGTTGGGTACGGTTGCTATAAATTCATATAACGGGTACTTTAGCATTGACATATGGCGATGAGGTCGTCCTTCTTACGCGGTTTACTTCCGGCACCACCAGCTAACTGCCTATTAAGCTTTCGGTGTTTGGGTATGAAGCTATATCCTCTAAGAAGACTGAGTCTAACATTTTTGTCATAAATTGAACGCCTTAGAGACAAAGAGCTTCTTTGTTCCTGACAAATTCTTTGTCAGCAAGAGTGGTTAAAGTAGGGCATTTCCCTTTGCCGCCTAGCAGTTTGGAGGAATCTCCAAACTTCTCAAAGGCCACCAATCTTTGAAGAAGCTCTTCTAAGAAAGCGGGAAAGCCGCCCTTCGCATATTACGGGCGTCAACACCAGTGTTAACAAGAGTGTTGAAACTTATAATCGATAGCGACAGCTACAACAATTATGGCTCCAAAGATTCGCTCTAGAACCTTTAGGAATTATAATGATTTATAATGCGACAATCATTTATCTTCGTTTAAGTATCTTATTGAGGAGCAAAGTAAGGAAATCTGTATTTAGATAGATATGAAGCAAGCAAATTACGAACTAACTACTACAGCACTTCACTGTGAGTTAGGGTGGCAAATGTCCACTTGTATCTCAGCTACACCACTAACTCCAATGAGTTAGTCCTTTTCTGGGCTTTACTTGGAAGGCAGCGAAAGTGGAGTTCACGACTAAGTCATCCTCATTTCCGTTTCTGAACGTGAACGCTTCCTCTACCACCCAATAAGTTTTACAACTCCGTGGCAACAGGTTGTTAATTATTTAGCACTATTTGTTGACATAGAGCAAGTCCTTTGGGTAAAGAGCGCGAAGAATGCTCCGCACTTATTATCTACTATGGAAATGTTTGCTCTTGTCATAACCTTTGAAAACTTTTGGTAGGGTGAGCAACTAGATGTATCAAAACAAATGTTATTACCCATAGACATTCCCCAGCAATATTGTAGACCATTTTGGGCTACTCAATTGGCTTTAACTATTGAACAAAGGTTACTCGGGTGGATGTGCGCCGTGACTGATGTCACTCTTGCCCGGTGCCTGCTTTGGCAGGTAGCCACCACAAGTACCAATTTTTCAGTATTTACTCAATTGGCTGCAAAAAAATCTAAATAAAGTATTAAGCTTTAATTGTTCTTATGCTGTTAAATGGCACAAGCTAGAATCCCACCAGTTTTTTCAACAAATGACGACGAGAGCCGAACAACAGGCATTGTTGCAACAACTCAAATCAGACTACCGTCAAATTCTCATAAATTACTTTATCACCACAGACAAAACACTGAAAGAGAAAATTGATAAATTTATCCATGCAGTATTTTATGGTAATATTCCTGTGCCCCAAATCATCGAAATTCACATGGAACTTATTGACGAGTTTTCCCAGCAGCTAAAATTGGAAGGACGGAGCGATGAAGCCTTACTTGATTACCGTCTGACATTGATTGATATACTAGCTCACTTATGTGAACTTTATCGTTGTTCGATTCCTAAATAGAATCACGTAAATCAAAGTTCGGTTGGCTTTGTTGGTGGAAGTCGCCCTTTGAATTCACCAAGAAGATAGCATATAGCTCGTTCTGTCTTTACTTATAGCCTGTACCTTTTATGAATCAACCAAGAAAGACCTATGTTCTCAAGCTTTATGTAGCAGGCAACACTGCAAACTCAGTACGGGCATTAAAAATACTCAAAAATATTCTAGAACAAGAGTTTCAAGGCGTTTATGCTTTGAAAGTTATTGATGTACTGAAAAGCCCACAGCTGGCAGAAGAAGATAAGATATTAGCAACACCGACATTATCTAAAATTTTGCCTCCACCCGTTCGGAAAATTATTGGAGACCTTTCAGATAGAGAAAGAGTGTTAATTGGATTGGATTTGCTTTATGAAGAACTCAGTGAAGATGAGCAAGAACAATTTGAAGAGTAGACTATATAACCAAACAATACAGACCACAGAGATAATATACTTTATTAATAAAATAACTGGGTTTCATCCCGATTTGTAAGCGTTAGCAATGAATGATAAAGAAAATTTAGAACAAAATCAAACACCGACATATACAGGTGTAGAAAAAATTCGGACAATGATAGAGGGGTTTGACGATATTAGTCATGGAGGGTTACCTGTAGGAAGAACGACTTTATTCAGCGGTACATCTGGAACTGGCAAAACTTTATTTTCTCTGCAATTTCTTTACAACGGTATTACCTACTTTGATGAGCCAGGAGTCTTTGTTACATTTGAAGAATCTCCCAGTGATATTATTAAAAATGCTGGTATTTTTGGTTGGGATTTACCGCGCCTGATTAGTGAAGGAAAATTATTTATACTCGATGCTTCTCCCGACCCAGAGGGGCAAGATGTTGTGGGCAACTTTGACCTTTCTGCCCTGATTGAGCGCCTGCAATATGCTATTCGTAAGTATAAAGCAAAACGTGTTTCTATTGACTCAGTCACAGCAGTCTTTCAACAGTATGAAGCTGGAGGAGTCGTGCGGCGAGAAATATTTCGTCTGGTAGCGCGTCTCAAACAACTAAGTGTCACGACTATTATAACCACAGAGCGCACGGAAGAATACGGACCTGTTGCCTGTTATGGGGTAGAAGAATTTGTTTCCGATAATGTGGCGATCGTCCGTAATGTTTTAGAAGGAGAACGTCGCCGTCGCACAATTGAAATACTCAAACTGCGCGGTACAACACATATGAAAGGTGAATATCCTTTTACAATTACCAATCAAGGGATTAACATTTTTCCATTGGGAGCAATGCGCTTAACTCAACGGTCTTCAAATGTCAGGGTCTCTTCTGGCGTGAAAACCTTAGATCAAATGTGCGGCGGTGGTTTCTTCAAAGATTCGATTATTTTAGCAACAGGAGCAACTGGTACTGGGAAAACTCTGTTGGTGAGCAAGTTTCTGCAAACTGGTTGTTTCCACGGGGAACGGTCGATATTATTTGCCTATGAGGAATCACGCGCTCAACTATCTCGCAACGCTTCCTCATGGGGAATTGATTTTGAGGATTTAGAACGTCAAGGTTTGCTAAAAATAATTTGTACATATCCTGAATCAACTGGTTTAGAAGACCACCTACAAATTATTAAGTCAGAAATAGCTGAATTTAAACCATCTCGTATTGCTATTGACTCTCTTTCAGCACTAGCAAGAGGTGTAAGCAACAATGCATTCCGGCAATTTGTCATTGGTGTTACGGGTTACGCTAAGCAAGAAGAAATTACAGGCTTTTTTACCAATACAACAGACCAATTTATGGGGTCGCATTCGATTACAGACTCCCATATTTCTACGATTACTGACACAATTTTGATGTTACAGTATGTAGAAATTCGTGGAGAAATGTCGCGGGCAATCAACGTATTTAAAATGCGCGGTTCATGGCATGACAAGGGTATCCGCGAGTATAATATTACGGCTGATGGTCCCGAAATTAAAGATTCTTTCCGCAACTATGAACGGATTGTCAGTGGTGCTCCTACGCGCGTTACTATCGATGAGAAGGCGGAACTGTCTCGCATTGTCAGAGGATTTCAAGACAAACAGAGTTCCGATTCCTAAACTTGGCATCGTGATATATTCTCTGGTGAGAAAACGGTTTCTGCCGCTTTATTTTCGTGTGAGGGGATGCGGTGAAAGGACAGCTAATATTCAGTAGCTTGTTACCTGGTGTAACAGCAGCAGTGTTAACAACTCAGCCTGCTTGGGCTGAGACTGTCAAAGTAACTGGAGTCAGGCTTGCTGCCTCACCCAGTGCCTTGACTTCTACCTACGAGGAAACCTCGGCAGCACTCAACATCAACACACATTCTCTGGCTCCTACTGTTGACAACAGTTTTCCAGCGCCAGCCCTATCTACTGTTGGTGTTATGGCAGCTCGTCTAAATTCTGTAGGTAGTAGCAGTGTCGGGGTCGTACTGACTGGAAAAACTGGTGTGCCGATAAAAAAAGTGGCGGGTAAGGTTCAAGGTGTGCTTTTAAGCTTGAAGCCTAACTCAAAGCAAAGCCAGTTGATAAATAAGATTCGTTCTGCTACTAGCACGCAAAAAGAGAATCAGCCAACAATTGCTGCTCAGGAATCAGAAAATACAATTGTTTCTAATTATACTATCTCAAGCGCCGCTTCCTCTGTCCAACAAAATACGCCTGCTTCTTCTGAGCAGCCTGCTACACAAAACAAAAACCCTGATTCTGGGTTACCAAAAGTGTCAGCAACTTCAACACGCAGCACAGTAGAAGTAGCCAAGCTATTGGAACAGGTGGAGTTGTGCCCGCAACTACAGGGGAAAGGTAAAGGTAAGGTTGGTCGTTCTGCTTCTGTGCTCCTTAGGTCGTCCACCTGTGGGCAACAAAATGCCACGAGAAATCAGGTAGCTCAAGCAGGTTCCTCCACTCCTGCACCAACGACTCCTGCGCCAACGACTCCTGCACCAACAACTCCTGCACCAGCAGGTTCCGTGCCAACTCCTGATTACCTCAGAGCCAACCCAAATTCCTTACAGTTTCCTACCAAACCAGAAGAAGTGAGGATTCAGGGAACTCAGCCGATTACTTTGGCACAGGCTCTAGAGCTAGCACGGCAAAACAATCGAGATTTACAGGTAGCGTTACTGACTGTAGAACGCAATCGATCTGCCGTACGGCAGCAGCAAGCTGCTTTGTTACCTAATGCCAGTCTTAGTACTAGCCTAACTCGTAGTGGACCAGCTTTCTCAAATCAACAAACACAGAATTTCCTAGGCCAAACTCAAGATGTATCCTCTACGACAAATTTCTCTGGTACCGCGCAACTGAATTATGATCTCTACACCTCTGGACAAAGGACAGCCAGTATCCGACAAGCTGAGGAACAGCTGCGTTCGGCTGAGTTGGATGTTGAACGTCAATCTGAGGAGATCCGCCTAAATGTCACCAGTCAATACTACGACCTGCAACAAGCAGATGAACAAGTACGTATTGCCCAGTCTGCTGTGACAAATGCTCAGGCGAGTTTGCGAGATGCACAAGCTTTAGAAAGAGCTGGTGTGAGTACTCGGTTCAATGTTCTACAGGCTCAGGTTCAATTAGCAAATTTCCAACAACAGCTGGTAAATGCAATCTCACAGCAGCGAATTAACCGTCGTCGATTAGCGCAAACGTTGAGTTTGCCGCAGTCGATTGATGTAACTACGGCAGACCCAGTGAGATTAGCAGGTCTATGGAATATTCCGCTGGAACAAACTATTGTGTTAGCTTTTCAAAACCGTCCGGAACTGCAACAGAATTTGGTGCAACGCAACATTTTTGAGCAACAGCGACGGCAGGCGCTTGGGCAGCTCGGTCCTCAAGTGAGATTGGTTGGCAACTACCAGGTGCAGGATCAGTTTGACGATAGTAGAAGCACTACTGATAACTATTCGTTGGGAGTTCAAGCCAACCTGCTTTTGTTCGATGGAGGAGCAGCAAGAGCTGCAGCAGATCAAGCCAGAACTAATATTCGGATTGCTGAAAATCAATTTGGCAACCAGCGCAACCAAATCCGCTTTGACGTAGAACAAGCCTATTCTCAATTGCAATCCAATTTGGAGAACGTTCAAACTGCAAATGCTGCTGTTGAACAGTCTAGAGAGGCTTTGCGTTTGGCGCGGTTGCGATTCCAAGCAGGCGTAGGCACTCAAACTGAAGTCATTGACGCGGAAAATGCCTTGACAAATTCTGAGGGTCAACGAGTCCAGGCAATCTTAAATTACAACCGCGCTCTGGCTACTTTACAACGAAATGTCACCTCAAGGGGATTACCCTAAATTAGTCATTAATCATTACTCATTCACAGCGGATGATGAACCATAGACTGTAGACTTTCATCTTATTTTGGAAAGTACTCTGCTCCTGATCCATATCATCGCAGAGTACTAACCCAAGTTGCTAGTTATCCATGTCATGAGGGGGATTAAAATCCTACTCTACCCTACTCTCCCTTGTACACGCCCTCTGGGCGTGTACGGGAAGCCCAAGGGGCTTTACGGGAAGCCGAACGCGCAAAGTCTCGCGTGAGCGATATGTGTCTAGATGGAGCGACCCGTTCGGAGGCTAAAGCCATCTGGCTCTCACGCTCCCGTACTTTTCTTGTAGTTTCTACACCTATCAGCAAATTGTTGATTCTATCAATCAAAATTGGAATATCCTAGCATAGAGATATACTTCAAGGGCTAAATAGAACACAAACTGATGACAGAAGTTACGGCAAAAGAAATTGCAAAGTTTCGCTCTCAAGTCGCAGATGACTTCACAGCTATGGAAGCACTCGACATCATTGAGGAATGTGAGGGGGATTTAGAAGATGCAGCAATGACTTTAGCGATTCGGGCAGGACAAGAACCAGAAATAGCGAATTCAGAGTGGTTGGATGCTTTAGCTCGAAAATGGCGTGCCGTCATTTGTCAACAAGATTTTCGGGATGATTTACTTAACGGTTCAGTTAAGGGGATGATGGAACACCTCAAGACAATGCCGACGTTTCCTAATATGTTAGCAACGCCAGTTTTAATATATGTTTTAAAAAAAGGTGTGAATAATTTTTGCGAACCTCTTGACTTAGTACAATAATGTACTTGCACACCAACCTCACAAGGCAGATACTGCTCACGCAAACCCTTACATTTAGCTAAAAAAGTCAGCAGCAATCCTTTGTATTAATAAAGAATAAACCAAAAAATAAAGATGTAAAGGAAAATTAACACTATGGGCTTTTTGCTGATAATCTGGATTTGATGAGCGCAGTTTGATTTGACATTTATTTGACATTTATAAGATCCTAACCCTTATCAGAACTCAGTTTTAACATCAATGAATTACCTTGTTGCCGTTTTACCAGACCGCATCCAAGCAGAAGCTGTTTACGTAGCCTTAGAGAAAGAAGGCATAGAAGCTACAATATTAGGTAGAGGTTATAAAAGTGCTGATGAGTTTGGCTTGATTGACCCTAACGAGCAAGCAAAGAAGCAAGTGCAGCTTATGGCTTTTTGGTTGGTGCCGTTTGGATTTTTCGGTGGAGTGACTTTTAACCTGCTGACTGGTTTGGAGACTTTTCCTTGGGCAGGTCAAGTTGGCAATGCCATTATTGGCGGACTGTTGGGCGCTGGTGCTGGCGCTATGGGTAGTGTATTTGCTGGTGGTGGAGTCGGTTTAGTGCTTGGGAGTGGTGACGCTTTACCTTACCGCAACCGCTTAAATGCTGGTAAATACTTGGTTGTCGTTCAAGGTTCTGAAAGTCTTACGCGTCAAGCAACCAGCCTGTTGCGTCAATTTAAGCCAGAAAATCTTCAAGGTTACGCTGATACAACTATTGGTTAGTCATTAGTCATTAGTCATTAGTCATTAGTTACAAAGGACTAAGGACTAATGACTAATGACTTTTAATTCATAACTCATAACTACTACATAGAATGCTGCCACGGGAAGAACTTTTAAAAGGTGTTGAAAATCGAGATAGTATAGCTCATGTGATTGACCAGGCTGAACAAGCCATCAAAACTTGGGAAGTTGTTTTGACTGATTTTCTGTCTCCTCCAGAGTTGCTGGAAATTCAGCAGGTGTTCAGCCGTCTGACTGAGGTGGAATTTGTGGTGTGGGGTGGCTATCCCCAGGCTGAACGCAGAAGAATAGCGATCGCCCGTTCCGAAATGCCTCTGGATCAATCTCAAGTCGCCGTTACCGCCTTAGATATAGCCGGAAATTTTCTGTTTGATACCGCCACTCACCGCGACTTTTTGGGCGCAATGTTGGGAACTGGTATTGTCCGCGAAAAGACGGGGGATATTATTGTACTGGGTGAACGAGGGGCGCAGGTAATTGTCGTGCCGGAGTTGGCGGACTTTTTAGAGATGAATCTCAAGCAGGTGCGATCGGTTCCCGTGAAAACCCAGCGCATTGATTTAAGCGAGTTGAAGGTGCGCGAACCCAAGAAAAAAGAATTAACCACAGTGGAAGCTTCTTTACGGTTGGATGCGATCGCCTCTGCTGGTTTTGGGATGTCTCGCAGCAAAATGGTTGAGTTAATTGATGGTGGTGATGTTCGCGTCAACTGGAAGGAAATTACTCAAGCAAGTTCTCAAGTCAAAACAGGCGACTTAATCGCTATTCGTGGTAAAGGACGTTTAGAAGTTGGGGAAATCGCCGTTACTAAAAAAGACCGCTACCGCGTGCAGTTAACCAGGTATGTGTAAAAAGTAAAAAGATAAATTCAATCTTTTGGCTTTTTACTGTTTTCCTTTCACGACTTCCTAACAGAAATTCAAAATTAATAGGGCGCTATATCTTAAATTGTTTTTGCCTTAAATTGCTTTTCCAAAATACTAAGTAGAGTTTTGCGGGGTACAAACGGGGATAACTTGGTGATGAGGTGAGTACTTAAGCCACCAATAACAACAATAGAATCTCCCCTTTCCAAAGCTTTTAAGGATTCGCGTACCACATCTTTTGAAGTCGATATCTTATTTGTTCTAGCTGCAAGGGCTGGCGGGAAATTAGCTTCTGTAAAGAAGTTTGTCTCAACTGGTCCTGGGCAAGTCACTAGAACGCGTACGCCATATTGACGATTTTCTGCCCACAATGCCTGACTAAAACTGACAATAAACGCTTTACTGGCAGCATAAACAGAAATGTAAGGCATTGGTTGAAATGCGGTCAGGGAGGAGACATTAATTATGCTTCCAGAACGACGTTGCCGCATTTCTTGCAAAAATTTATGAGTTAAATCTACTAAGGCAAGAATGTTTAATTGCACTATCTTGGTTTGCCGTTCTCCATCGCTTTCGGCAAAATCGCCATAGCAGGCAAAACCAGCATTGTTAATTAACAAATCAATTGTTAATCCCTTTGATTTGACAGCATCAAATACAGCATGACTAGCGCCAATTTCTGTGAGGTCTTTAACAACTGTATCTACTTGAATTTTATATTTTTCTTGCAAATGTTTTGCTAGCTCGTTCAATTTTTCTCCTGAACGAGCAACTAAAACAAGATTTGTATTGCGTGCGGCTAGTTCCTCTGCAAAGGCTTTACCTATACCACTAGAGGCACCAGTAATTAAAGCAGTCGCCATTCTACCTATTAGGATAATTTTTCAGAGCTTGCACAGATTGTATCAATCCTTTTAAGGACTTTCCCCTATTTAAAGGAATATATCAAACTATTTCCTTGCATCTGTATTTAGACATATTAAATTTCATTGAAAGATTTTACTATGTTGTGATATTTATTTCAAAATTTGCTCTTTAATGTTCTGCTAGGAAAAGCCAAAATAATTCTGGAATTAAGCCGTTGCTAAAAAGTCAACAACTTGTCGCGCCAAACCCTTCAGCACCTGTGCCATCTCGACCTAAAACCCCTTTCAGGCAACTTCAGTAACTTAGTGTTGGCAATTGAGCTAAACTTATGTTATGGTAGTGAAGTTGCGGACGTATAGCTCAGTTGGTTAGAGCGCTACGTTGACATCGTAGAGGTCACTGGTTCGAATCCAGTTACGTCCATTGGGTCTGTAGAGTCACACATTGATTATTATCTCAAAAAGCCGATTCAAGCAATCATCGGAGAGTAGCCAGAAGGTCATGGAAGTTGCAGGATGTCAAAGACGTGATTGTCTGATGGGATGGGTGAGACGACCGTCCTAGACTATCGGTGAAGATGTCCGTCCTACAACAACCGCTATCTTGCTTTGCGTTTGAACACGCTACTTTTGTGATTTGAATCACAGAATAAGTTTTTTGTCAATCTATAATTCCTAGTAGTAACCACAACGGTACTTAATCGCGGATGATGAAATTTTTAAGTTCGATTCCGGAATGACCGCAACTGACCGTGTAGTTACCTAGCGATTGGTTTTAATGGAACACAAGACTTCAGCTAATTTCTATCTTTAATAAGATTTACAAAGACTACTATGAACAAGTGTGTACCCCTTCAAGTTAAATTCAACGCTCTTAGCTTTGTAAAATTTAGTTTGGTTTCACTAGCGCTATCGCTTTCGTTTGGAGCCTACACTCAGGCAAATGCTCAATCGGTTCCAAAGGGAGAAGTTGAAGTTATATCGGTTCCACCACAAGAAGCATACTTTATAGAGAAGCCACAAGAAACTTCTCCTGTCAATAACTCTGATTCACACAATGGAAAGACTTTCGGTGATACCACGACCTTAGCACGTGTTTCTAACAGTACGCAAAAGATACAGGGTCTTGGGAATATTGTAAATTCTGTACCGAGTAGTCGTAACTCCTCAAGTCATAGCAAGTCATATACGAATGTTTCAAAACCCTAAGCTATCTGGGGCTTATTCCCTCTGCTGAATAGAGGATTACTATAATACTTAAATTATTAAATTTTTAGCTAAGAACTGATTTTATTGGTGAATTTGAGGTCTTAGGCATGGTCGTCGCTCAAGTCCAGTCTGGAGTCCCCAATTTGATTTATCAGGTAAGTTGGGAGAAACTCCCAGAGGATTATCCTTTATCAGAGGAACCTGTGGAGAATACCAGTCAGCCCCTCTTAGCTGCAGCCCTACGCGAGAGCTTGGAGTTCATCGGATTTTTCACTCCGGAACGACTGATTGCCTCCAATCTAGGCATATGTGTTACGGTCATCTTTGAACCAGAGGGAGGTACGGTGGAGGTGCGACAACTGGTGGAAGGTCTGTATCAAGTGCAACCGGATGAAGATGGGCGCTACTGGATTGCTTCAATGAATCTGTATCTTGGGATATGGTACGGCACTAAGGCAGAACGGACAGGCTACTGGTTGCGCTGGTGGGATGAAAATGGGAACCTACTGTTGTGGGGAACAGAGCGGTTAGAACAGGAACTTGATACTCCCCACGGCTAAAAGCCGGGGGATTCTTGAAGAGTCCACAAACGAAC
>NZ_CAWMYC010000129.1:0-65324 GCF_963872035.1 Scytonema sp. HK-05 | reverse complement strand
GAGTGACGCAAGTCTGCCTGAGCAAGTTCTGCCTGTGAACCAAGAATCCCCGCGCATGGCAGGCCGGGGAGTGTCAAACTACCAATAGTTTGCTCATCAGTGTGACCAATGATTTCAACGGTATTTATGTTGAAATCTTTTGTAGTTTTTTCAATGTCAGGTACTATTTTATTTGTGATGTAATTTAACATTGCCGAGGTAATTGCCGCGCTGCCTGGATCAAATCTGTAATTTTCATCTTTAATCAGCAGAATTGGCGGCGTACCTGTATTTTTATTATTAGATATTTGCGATATTGCATACTTTGTGCTAGTTATTAACAGCAATAACAGAAGTATCATAAAGGCATTGGACATTAAATCCGTAAAAGCCTGCCAAATATTTAGGTCTTCATTGTACTCAGTATGCCGCGATCGCCGAGCCAGAAAATTTTAAATTACATTAAATTTGGCTAAATTTATATATTTTTTTATATTGCATTTCATCTAATTATCATTTTTATTGTAGTTATCATTAATTTGTGCCTTTCTTAGCTGGGAAATTTCCTGCTTAATTTCACTAGCTTTTTGAATCAGCTTGTCAATTAAAAATTGATAGCTTTTAATGTTATATTCAGTTGTTTCTTCAAGACCACCAAGCAAGCGATCGCCCATCTTTTTGTATTCTGAAATGAGTTTTATATCCTTGTCTTTTATTAATTGGATTAAATCTAACTTAAATGTGTCAATTTTGACGTTTAAGTGATTGGCATATCCTTCAATATTGGCAATAACAGTCTCAACTTTTTGGTTGTTAGTACCGATTAAAGACTCAATCGCTGAATTTACCTGTTCTGTATAGGTTACTACAGTCTCCACCAACTCATTCAAACTATCGGCTTTATTGACAATTCTTTGTTCTAAATTATCAAGCCTGTTAATCGCCTTTGAAAAACTATTAGCTCCTTGTTTAAGTTGGGGAATAATCTTCCCAAGACAGGTTTGATTACTTTGATGTAACTCTAATACAGAGACTGAAGTTTGATTAACGCTCTTGATTTCTTCTCCCAACTTGATTAACTCCTGACTGCAACGCTGAACTTCATTCACTGCTGTTGCAATAGATATTACTGTTTCAGCTAAACTTGCAGCAGACTGAGAAAATCTCTCCTGCGTGCTAGCCAAATCTCCCGTCGCCTCTGATAATCTTTGCGCCTTTGCGCGTACTCTGCGAGAAGCCGCTCCTTTGTCTATGCGCGAGACAAAATAATATTTATGCAATCTTGTCTAATGTCATAGAGGGTATTTTTTGAAGATTTTTTGACGTTCGCCCTCAAACTCTTCTTCAGTTAGAAAACCATCAGCCAAATCTTGTTTTAGCCGCTCCAATTCTAACCGCCGTTTTGCTCTGTTGTCATGAGAATCTACAGGAGAATCTAGGACTATCTCCCCAGGAATAACTTTGTGATTTACTAAATTTGTGGGTGAAGGCAAATTTTGCTGTTGGCTGGTTTTAAATCGCTCATCCATATCTCTCCAAAAGCGATTGATAATTCCCTCTTTAGCTATGGGGTCGGTGCTTGCTGGAGGTACATATAATGCTGTTTTGTAGGGATAATTGGGACTGTCTTCTGGTAAATTTTTAATTTGTTTGACAAATTGCCGCAGTTTGGGTAAATAGTCATTTTGCCAGAGTTCTGGGTTGCTGGAAATTTTTGCGATCGCTCTTTAATCGGCAAAGCTTGAATCCAGGCTTGTCGTTGTTGACTTTTTAAAGAGTTTGCTATCCGAAAAGGAGTATCAGTCGGAGTTTCCACCCAAACTTCTGAAGTGATACCTGGTTGGGTCACCCCTTCGGGGAAGTCAAAAGTCAAAAGTCACGCATTCAAAAGTGAAGACCCCACGGATGAATCCAGGGGCTTGAATAAAGTTGCTCCGCATTTTTTCTTCTCCAGAAATAAATTTCGGGGCTTGTATCCTTTTCTTTTTCGGTAAGTAAGGGTGCATCAGTAACCCAAACAACTGATTGCGGCTTGATTGGCTGATTTTGCCGCAGACGATTGTGATTGATTTGAGCTATTCCTTGATAAATACTTAACTCCGCTCGCTGAATATCTGTACCGTAGAGGTTTGGAGCGGATGCAAAAGGTATTTTTTCTAATACTTTGTCAATATTTTCTTTACTTTGACTGCTAAATTGGATCGCTGTTCCCAATGGATTTACACCGGATGTAACTTCTCCTAAAGCTACATCTTTGCCAAAAGGAACTACGTAAACTGAATCTCCGGGCTTTAGGCTATCTTCAACAATCTGACGTAAGCGGAAACGTCCCTCATCATTCAGTCCAACGCTTGAGGTCAAGTCAATTGCCAAGACAACATCTCGTCCTCCCTGTAAGCGGGAGACTAAATCTAAGCCTATTTTTTGTGAACGGTTAAGATGATGACCAGGTATAACTGTTGCAGAAGTCTCAGCCAAGACAATTTCTTTATATATCCTCGTTCTATGTGATTATATTAACTATAATATCCGTATTTCCTGTGATTTTTAAATTGCTGAAAAAAATATACGTATTGAATATATTAAGATATATTGAAGTCATTGACAGTTGAGTTATCTTGCGTTAAAGACTTGTGAATCTACATTAGTAGAGCGCATCTCCTTAACAAAAAAATCGAATTGTTGGGTAGAGAAACCTCAACCCAAAAATTCTTAAATATAGGCATATTTACTTAAATTTCTTGCGAAAATTCGTCAAGCAACGTAGCGACTACGATAATAAGTCAAGATTTGCTGTACCCGTTGCCGACTTTGTGCGCCACACTCAGGGGTATACGAAATCCATAAACCAGCAATTTGGCTCTGATTGTAATCAAATTGTTGAGAGGTTTGGGGAATTAAATTAACTTCTACTCCTTCTAGTTGACGTAAATGAGCTGCTATCTCTCGATAGACTGCTAAAGGTAAACCAGCAAATTCAATTTTTTCTCTTGTCTCCATGTTTAAGTAGCTCCGCCTGGAACAGGGTTTTGGGGTGGTTCTGTCAAAGAAACAGGATTTGCCCCAGAAGCAGCAGTTGGTGGCGTTTGGGTAGCAATTCCTTCTCCTACCATTCTGGCAACTTCAATACCATATTGTTCCAGAATTACGCTCGGTTCGGAGCCTTCATTGATCTCAATACGTTTAATCAGCACTCCATTTGCCAGCCGCTGTCCTGCTTGCACATACCGACTTGTTGTCTCATTCGGTACTTTGATAATTGCTTGCGGTTCGGAGCCAATGAGAACCACACCAGAAACAAAAACTGCTCTGGCTAAGTCTGGTTGTGGTGGTGGTGGTGGTAATACAGATGCTAAAGCAGGGTTGGGGATAACTTGGGGTAAGACTTTAGGCAGCACAGGAGTAACAGCACGTTTGGAATTGACTTTAACAGATGCGATGGGTAAAGCGGGCGCTTTACCCATCGCGCTTTGCGCGGCTTTCTCCAGGAGCATCGCCGCCTGCGGCGCGGTGCTAAGCGCACGTAGGCTACGCGAATGCGCCATCGCCGCTTGCGGCGCTGTTCCTTGCCCAATCACCCTTTGGGGCGCAGCGCTTTGCCCAATGGCTGTTTTGTTGATTCTGTACTTCTTTTGATTTAAAGGGTTTTTGGTTGTAGTAGCTATCACATTGCTTTGCCGTTTACTCTTAGCTGCTGGTAGAGGTAACTTAGAAACGGGTTTTACCACTACAGGCGTATTTGTTACTCCAATCGAATAAGGTTCCACAATTTGTGCAAACGGGTCTTTCCGACCTTTTGAGACAACCCCTACCCGTTGTGTAGGATTCGTTGGTTGAATCAAGTTAGCAGTAGTTGTAATCACTGGTGCAATCTGTTTGGCAGACACGATAGGGTTATTAAACGGCTGATTTGCTGCTTTTTGATTGGCAGACAGGACTGCGTTATTAAACGGCAGATTTGCTGCTTTTTGAGTCGCTGCTGGCGTGTTAGTAGATGTAGGATGACTAGATTGATCACCTTCTGAGGAACAGGAGGCGATCGCCAAAGCCAGGATAGTAGCTATTGCAATTTTTGAATTTCTGCCCATGAGCTGTTCTCAAAAGCCATATAAAAATTTGCTTGTCCAAGTCAATATGCTTGAAATTTATACACCAAGCGAAGTCCCATACCTTTATAACCTAACTTTCCGCATTGCCAAGGTTCTTTTAAATACTCTAGCTTTTAGTTATATTGCGGATGACTAAGTTTTGCCGTTAATCCTCTGCCATACACATTAAGTGTTTCAGCAAGCCTAGCCCTTTCTTGATCCTACGAGAAACCGTGACTACACTTATACCAAGGCGTTCTGCCACTTGTTTTTGCGTCAAATCATGCAAAAACACAAATTCTAAGACTTCGCGGGTGCGTTGTTCTAACTGCACGAGTGCTTGTTGGAGGCGAATTCGGTCTTCTTGTGCCAGTTGAAAGCTGCGGTAGCGGTTGTCCGGAACGAGTTCTCCCAGTAAAGTTCCGCCTTCATCTCCATTCTGCACTGGGATATCGAGGCTTAAAGGGGCGCGGTTAGCCCATGCTAATTTGATTTCCTGCCATTCTTGTGAGGAAATTTCCAATGCTGCTGCTAACTCAGAGTCAGTAGGTTGGCGATTGTATTTTTCCCGCAAAGAACGCGAAACCAAGATTGCTTGCTGTTGCAGTGCTAACCAGCGTCGGGGAATTCGCACGGTGACTCCTTTATCTCGAAGGTAGTGTTGAATTTCACCGCGAATATAGGGAATGGCAAAGGAACTAAAGGCATGCCCCTTGGAAATATCAAATCTTTCTATAGCTAAAATCAAACCCAAACAACCGACCTGGAGCAAGTCGTCGTAGCTTTCTTGGCATTGATTGGTCCAGTAGTGAGCTTCTTTTCTCACAAGTCCAAAATTCAGTTTCACTAGTTGGTTGCGAACATCAGCTGCGCGAAATTGCTGATATTCTCGCAACAGCTGCCAAATCTCATGCTTGAGTTCATTGGTAAGTGTGGTTGTCATAGCACCGCATTTCTTGGCCAAATAAGGTCGAATAAACACATAAATACTCACTTTTAAACCAAACTGCGATTGTACTTATAAGTCAGATTTTTGTAGCGTACCCGTTGCATGGTGAACGCAGCACTTTTACAGGCAACAGACACCTGCATAGCCCTCTGGACGCTTTTGTGCAAGGTAGCGGACTTGCGCCAGATACCGCGATCGCGGAGATCACATCGCCCTATATAACTAAGAAGCTCCTATGGCAGATAAAAAATTTTGTGCTGGAAATACCTACCACAACCGGATTGCCAATGCAGCGTAATTTAAATTTGAGGGGGTTTTCTTGTTTTTTAGTTAAGTTTTTGGTGTGTTCTGTAGTTTTTCAAAACTATATAAAAATAAAATAAAAACTTTATTACTAAATTAAAAACCGCAATTCTACTGAATTAGAGTCGTTCATCCAGGAGTGCACTTAGTAGAGATAGACGGAAAATAGAAACTATTTAGCTGAATTGGGAATCAGTCATATCAGGGAAAATACTTAATATTAAAGAGGTTGTGGATACCTACTTTTTCATTAACAATCTAAATTTAAAATAGTCAAAATATTCACACGAGCAATAAAAAGGGCGAGACGCCGCTTGTTACACTTACGTATATGGCGTATATGGTCAGCAGTTTTATCAGTTAACCACATACGGACAGAGGTAACTCCAAACCCTCCTTCCAGAAAATATCCTGTGAGAGGGTAAGAAGTTACCTCATGGGATTAACTTAATAAACGTGCGGAGAAGCTCTAAGTGTCAGCCAGGTGCAGTCTTTAGAAGAATCTACACACGAGCGGGTTCTACACGAGCATAGAACAGACCGCGAACCTTGACTTCCTCAGGCTCTTTAGCGCCTAAATCGGTATCAGAGGGCTGTTCGCTCTCGAAGGTGCCTGCAATTTCGCCAGTAGAGTTATCTACTTTCGCTACTTGCAGAGAAATTTTACCTTTGAGAACTTCAGCTTGCTTGACGTTGGCACGTCTGAGTTCTTCATCATCAGATTGGGCGGGAAGAGCCACCGCGTTATCATACCCACTGGTAACACCGCGACCTTTGGGATCGAGGAAGGAAGCACCGCGATAGGAGGGGACTCTGAAGCTACCTTCAAAGTCAGTTGAGGTGTTAATGCTGGTCAAGCCAGGTTGTGTTTGAGCCACCAAGCCTTTGACGGTAAACAGGAAAGGTACGCTTTCACCACCAGGCAATTTGACTGTAATAGCTTGGAAGTCAAAGCCATCTTTCTCCACAAAGGTGAGGCTATTATCTTGATTGATCTTTAGATCGCCGATGATTTGATCCAAGGAGTAGGTGCGGCGAGTCAACAATTTACCAGCAACATATTCTGCTTGTTGCCGTTTATTAACGGGTTCTTCTTTGATAAAGAATTGGGTGGGTTCTATGCACAGTTCTTTTATGGTGTAGGACTGGCTACTATCAATGGGGATGGAACCACGGCTTGTTTCTGCTAATACGGGACATTTGACAGCCAAGCCGGTGCCTCTAATCTGCTCGTAAGTCAGGAACTCTGTACTAGTCGATGATGGACCTTCACTACAAGCAGTTAGGAACCCTAGGCACAAAGCCAAAAGTGTAACAATTAAAGCGCGAAACCTCATAGTTAACCTCAATGTCAAAAATTAATATTTAACTTTTGATACTCCCACGCCGTGCATGCGATGGAATTCACACCGCTTAGCGGTGCAGGCTGAATCAAGCAGCCTCTACCCACTTGGCACAAAGCCTTCTGCTTACTTAGAAACAATGGCGATGCCCAAGTCTATCATCAACGTGTCGCTTCCTTTAGCCTGAGCCTTGAAACCCCAAGCTACCCTGCCCACAGCACGCCATTGGGATGTATGGCGATCAGGTGGTAAAAGAACCAGCAGTTTTACATACAGCCCCTTGTTTTATGGGGAAATCAAAGTGATCATCAGCCAGATCATACGATTTTTTTTAACTCAAAATCAAAGCGTTCTGATATTGACCAACAAAGCCGGGATCGCATCTGGCTAACTCAGAGGCACGCCTCATGCGTCACAGTTTGATTATGTAAGTCGTAAGAACTTCAACTGTTGCTCTATAGGTAGTTCTCTAGGAAGGTGGGCTAAACAATGTAATATATTTTACAGTATTTGAAGTTTGACATATGGATGCGCTCAACACTTAGAGTCTCTAACCTGTTCTTAACTCCTGGTTAACACTTGCTGGTGACATAGATGTTTAAAATGTATCAAGTTTTTCTACAAATACAGAGACTGAAATCATCGCTCTGCCTTCTCTGGTGGCGTAGTTACTTTAAATAAGTGCATTCAGGATAGTTGGAATCAAGATTTTTCAATCAATTTCAAGCTCTATCATGCACCACTTTGGAATAGCCACGCCAGTAGGATAATCAATAGCGAGACGCTATGACGGTAGTGAGTCTTTGTCTTTGCAGGCTACTCCCCAAAGTTAAACACAAAGCAAAAACCTATTTTCTGTTGAGATATGCAAATAAATTTGTCACAGCAACACCTCACAAATCAATTAAACTTTTGAACGTAAGGTTGAGTGGTAACACGTCAAAGCAAAAAATATCCAGTAAATTTGATTAGACCTGATTGACAGGGATAGGGGGGTATGAGCAACGGCAAAAAGCTAGAGTCTGCGAAATTGTCTTGTGAACTGCAAGCGATCGCATCTGCGGTATACAATGCACAACAAGATTGTCTAGGGGATGCAAAGGCTCTTTTAGCCTTACTGCGACAGTTAGAGCGGTTACACCGAGAGATCCGAGATGGGGCTTTTCAACAGAGTTTGCCCGATAACCGTCAAGCCCTCTACTCACTGCTTCGCGATATTGAAGCTGAGGGAGGGTGGCCTTATATTGAACGTATGAGACTGCAAGCCTTTTTAACAAATTTGGAACAAGAGGCAGCTGTTGAAAACAACAGTGAAGTTTTGGAAAACGATAGCTCGTTGAGTTGGTAGTACCAATGCGTGGATTTTAGATTGGAAAATGGGAATTGTTAGTTGTTTTTTGTGAGTTGTTCTTGACTACAAACGACTAACCAATCCCCAAGACCATCTCTAACACTTGCTAGTCATGCCATTACAAACGGTACGATTGCCTGTAACGGTAGTGTGCTGTCTTCGCGTTCAAAGCAGCGTGTCCCGTTCGCGAACGCGAGCGCGTGTCCGTAAGGACTCAGGGACTCACGCTCTTTGCGTGCCCTTTGGGCATTGGCACAAGTGCCCGCCCAAAAAGCGATGGACAAACCCCCGCCAAGGGCGATGGCGCTTTTCTCCCGCGCTCGTCCCTCGCGGTGCGGCACGGCTGAGTGCTAGCTCCTGCGGAGCCGCACTCGCATTCGCACACGCACTCGCGAACGCCGTTAGCGTAAGCTCCTCCTAGGCAGGCACGGACACGCACTCGCGTTCGCGATCGCGCTGGATCAAGTTGCTGTTGTACTTAAGAGATACGAATGATTTTACGTTGTAAATGCACATTTACTGTATTGCATACCTATGTACAGACAATTGTTACCTAGGTCGCAACTATAATCCTTTGTTTTCTAGCTGCTCATATGCTTAGACAGTTGTTTGTTATAGCAACTTGCTAAGCAATTTTATTATGGTAATATTATTATTTAAAATTTTTCTTAAAAACCTTAGCGTAAATGCCTTGGTTAATTTTTGCAATTATCAGCAACAAATTTTAACCGTGTTATTGGTCATCTAAGTTACCAATTTCCACAATTTAGGAGCTAGATTTTTTGTTGATTTCCTCAAGGACGCAAAATATTGGTTGATAAAACCAACTAAGATGGCAATTCTACCTTGACAGCTTCTGTGTACAAAATTTATGAGCTGCACTGAGAACTTAAAATTCAGAACTACTCAATACCCTGTGGTAGAGGTTTGGTGCAAAATTGCTTCGTCTGTTAATTCCTGTTGTGTGTTTTGAGTGCTGATTTCTTTGTAAGTCAGACAATGAAAAATTATACACCATGTTTCAAGTAATTAGTCAATATTTTTGTTGTTTTTTCAGTAAGAAATGGTTGCCATAACAAAGTCAAAAGCCCACATTCAATTAAGAAGCTTCGCTACAAACTCTTATAAGCCTCTCATAAGCTCGTCGGCACAAACAAAGCTAACTTCTAGGGGTTGGGAATAGGGAGGCAGTAGAAATAAACCATTCCCGATTTACCATTCGTGACTCCAATAAGTGATGTTTAATAACACCCAGACACTTAGTTAAAAATCATTATCAGTACAATTGAGTGAGATGGCTTATATGGCTGCTGTAAAGTTTTAGTAAAAGTGAAAAAAGTCTTTTGAAGAGCAGGTCTACAAACCTCAAGAGCGTTGACTAAAATTACATAATGGTACGAGCGCAACAACGACTTGAACTGAAAGTGTGGAAGGGTTTGAATGGCTGGCATTATATCGGTTTCCCGCGCAGATTTAGAAGGTCGCCGTAAGAAATTACGTCAAAAGCGGCAGATGAAAATTATTCAGACTATTTGGCAAACCTTTGCTGTGAGTTCATTGGCGGGAGGTTTGCTGTGGATGGTTACCCAACCGATTTGGGTACTAAAAACTCCCAAAGACATCGATATTTCAGGTAATCACTTACTTTCTCGGGAGGCAATTGAGTCACTGCTCGTGGTTTCTTATCCTCAGTCTTTATGGCGCATAGAACCTTATGGAATCGCCGAATCTCTGAAACAGCAACCGACAATAGCACAAGCGACTGTCAGTCGTCGCCTGTTTCCACCTGGGTTAATAGTCCAGATTAACGAACGAGTCCCTGTAGCGCTAGCGCAAAGCGCGGCTCCCTCTGGGAACATCGCCCAAAGTCGCCGGGAGCAACCAAACACTGACACTGGTCATAAAAAAGTATCTGTGGGGTTACTAGATGCAAGTGGCGTTTGGATACCCCTAGAAAAATACACATCACTCAATCCCAACTTGAGATTGCCCAGTCTCAAAGTTTTTGGCTTGCCAGAGCAGTATCGCCCCTATTGGGATCAACTTTATCACGCTCTCATCCAGAGTTCTGTTAACGTCATGGAAATTGATTTTCAAGACCCAACAAATTTAATTTTGAAAACAGAACTGGGCAATATACATCTTGGGGCTCCAAGTTCCTTGTTGGCTGAAAAAATTAAGGTCATGGCACAAATGCGCCATTTGCCCGCACAACTCAATCCTAATCAGGTAGAGTACATTGATCTGAAAAATCCAGAGTTCCCAATAGTACAAATGAACCAAAAAAACAACAGCTTAACTCCTCAACTCCCTAAAAAGTAATGGTGTGTTTGATGTCTAAAACACACCTAATTAATAAAGAAGTTCTATGCTGATAAATATACTATTTTCTGGTATAGCAGTAACCCAAGTAAAAATCGGCGTTAACTTCTAATTACAATGGGAAGAATAATCATAAAAACTTCTCATTGGAAGTTAAACTATCAGCTTGTTGTTACCCTAACATCTCATGATGGGGTGCAAGATGTTAGACAACCTAATGATGGCGTTTGGGCTGGAAAACGCCTATTGCGTACCTGGTGTTCCACAGAGCGCATTACCTTACCAAGTTGAGTTCATGAGCTTTTTATTCTCTGCTGACTCACAAGGAGAAAGCAGTGTTGTATGCAAGGAAAACCCCTGTTTACAACGGTTTCCCGTAAGGATGAACGGTTGGTGCTGCAATCAACTGCATATTGTACACATATATATCAGACATCCTCAAGGCGAATCGTCGTAGGTAAAACCTGCAACAACGAGAGTGAAGGTACTGCAACAAAGGCAATCTTAGGCTGGTTTTTGTAGATTCCTCTAAAAGCCCGTAGACATTGGTACTAGCCCGAAGGGGAATTCCAAAGTAAAGGTCGAATCTGTTGATTGCAAAGTGTCCCTCGTATTGAGGCGAACTCTAACAGCAAAACAACTACGGTGTTCTATTACCTAAGCTCGCAATTTCTCGGTGATTTCCAGTTTAGGTATAGGTAAGTAAAAGGTAAGTAAAAGATAAATTTTGTGTTTTGTGTCTTAAATGGTAAATCCTATTGATCAAATCTTGATAACAAACCAGACGCGCCGAGGCGCGTCTTTACAAGTTATACAGTTATTTCAGGATTTTGTGTACAGAATTTCTGGATTGCAACAATTGTGTATAGTAAATTACTTACAATTATTCCGAGGCAACCGTATTGAAAAAGGAAAAAATTGCTCGTATCAGTGGTTTAAGTATTTATTCAAGATACAAAGGTATCAAAATATATTTATATGCAGGGCGGATAGCGAAAAAAAAACCAGTAGCCCCAGTCGTAAAATCAATGTCCGATGGAAATCACTAGCAGAAACACGGAGATATTATTGGAAATACCAAAGGTGTACTGAACCAAATCAGCAAAATACCAGTGAAGATATTAATGTCTGGTGGAAGTTACACAGGTCAATTTTAGGTGAATATAGGTATACTTCACTAGAATTAGCTGTGCGACTGGGTGCCGTCAGGGCTTACCCTATAGCAGACTTTCGCACCTCCAATCCTCTAAGGGCTGGAAGTAGAAAGAACAATAAACAAAAATGCCATAGATGATGGCAGCGTCAAACTATAGTTGACTCCTAGGTGAATAACACCTTAAAAAGTCGTTTATCTACATGCTCGCAACTCCGATGACACTTGATAATAACCAAGGGCTTACCTATAAAAACTCCCAGTCTCCCGGACACCAGGGGTTCTCGCTGGCAATTAACTCCACCAATCCCTTTAATAATAGTGGGGTAAACTACGGGCAAAATCATGACAGTAAGAAGATTTCCAGTGAAGAAAGTCGAATTGGTGACATTGTTCCTGGTCGAGTCGCCAATATCAAAGTGATTGGCGTAGGTGGTGGCGGTAGCAATGCTGTTAACCGCATGATTGCTTCTGATGTAATTGGCGTGGAGTTTTGGTCAATCAACACCGACGCCCAAGCTTTGACTCTGGCAGATGCTCCTAGGAGACTACAAATTGGACAAAAGCTGACACGGGGTTTAGGAGCAGGTGGCAATCCTGCTATTGGTCAAAAGGCAGCTGAAGAATCACGAGACGAGATCGCCACCGCTTTAGAGGGTGCCGACTTAGTGTTTATCACCGCTGGTATGGGAGGAGGTACTGGTACGGGTGCCGCTCCGATTGTTGCTGAAGTCGCAAAAGAAATGGGCGCTCTCACTGTTGGGGTGGTCACGCGTCCATTTATCTTCGAGGGGCGTCGCCGCACCTCTCAAGCAGAGCAAGGCATTGAAGGTCTAAAAAGTCGGGTGGATACGCTGATCATCATCCCCAATAACAAGCTGTTGGAAGTGATCCCAGAGCAGACACCCATGCAAGAAGCTTTTCGCTATGCAGATGATGTGCTGCGTCAAGGGGTACAAGGTATTTCCGATATCATCACAATCCCTGGTTTGATCAACGTTGACTTTGCTGATGTGCGAGCTGTGATGGCAGATGCAGGATCAGCATTGATGGGGATTGGTATTGGCTCAGGAAAATCAAGAGCCAGAGAAGCGGCGATCGCTGCCATTTCTTCGCCGTTACTAGAGTCTTCGATTGAAGGAGCCAGAGGCGTTGTCTTTAACATTACTGGTGGTAGTGACCTTACCCTGCATGAAGTCAACGCTGCAGCAGAAACAATCTATGAAGTTGTTGATCCCAACGCCAATATTATTTTTGGAGCGGTGATTGATGATAGGCTTCAAGGTGAAGTCAGACTGACTGTAATTGCCACAGGATTTACAGGTGAAGCACAAGCCGCACCACAGCAAAACGTCAATCAACCACGGGTTGTCCCCCAACAATCAACAAAACGACCATTGCCACAGACACCACCAGTTAATCCGCCAACCCCTATTGTGGAACCTAAAGAAAAACCAGGATTGGATATACCGGATTTTCTCCGCAACCGACGCACACCCCGTAATTAAGAAAAATGATGAATTATAAATGCAAAGGCTCGAAAAATTTTATAGGATTCATCATCCACAAGTCATAATTAGAGGATTTCGCCAGCTACTAAGGGTGAGCAGTTCCCCTATAAGTGACTAAACTTCGTCTACCCTACCCAGAGACTGAATTCATTTGGGCTAGAGTTCCTTCTTTCGGATGTCCGCCACTGCATTTGGTACAAAAAAGCGGGGGCGGAGAGGTTTCACGGTTCTACCTGACCAGGCTGAATTTTGCTACCTGGTACTTGGTGTAATTTCCAACTTATTTGCAATTATCTAGGTTTGCCAGGGTGCTAGGGAAATTACACGGAATATAACCCAAACTTTTAACGACTGGTGTTGCTGCTGATGAAGCCATTACCAGGATGTTACGGTATAATTGTGACACTGTGGCTTTATGGCAATGGTTATCATTCATGATTTTTTTGCTTGCTCGAGCCATTGAATAACTTGTGAAGCAAGGCGAGTGCCGTCTAATCGGTCTATCTCGCGCACGCCGGTAGGACTGGTAACGTTAACTTCTGTCATGTATCCACCGATAACGTCAATACCGACAAATATTAAGCCATCTTTACGTAGGGTTTCGGCTAGTTGAGTGCAAATATCATGCTCTCTTGGAGTGATGTTAGTTTGGGCAACTGTGCCCCCAGTCGCCATGTTATTGCGAAAATCGCTGCCAGATGAAAGGCGATTGAGGGCACCAATCGGTTCACCATTAAGCAAGATAATCCGCTTGTCTCCGTCTTTTGCCTCTGGTAAGTAAATTTGCACCATAACTGGTACTCGACCTTGGAGGGTACTGAGTTCAACTATGGAGTTGAAGTTGCGATCGCCTGGTTCTAAAAATAAAATCCCTTCTCCTGCTTTGTTTCCTAGTGGTTTGAGTATCGCTCTTCCCTTGGCTTCTACAAATTGCCGAATCAACTGTTTATCAGCAGTAACGATGGTTTCGGGAATCGCTTCGGTAAACTGGAGGGCATACATTTTTTCGTTTGCTGCTCGGATACCCGCAGGACTATTAATCACCAAGGTTTTGTTTTGGTCAATGTAGTCCAGAATGTATGTGGCATAGAGATAAGGGACTGTGACTGGTGGATCTGTCCGCATGAATACGGCATCCATTGTTTCCAGGCAAAGGGCGGCGCTTTGGATCAACTTGTACCAAGGATTCGCCGCCTGATAACGTCCCTCCACCAACTGCACTGGTACAAGTTCCACTTTTTCTAGGACTGCCCAAGCTTTGCCTTCCACCACACTAAGTAGATTGGCTTGAGTTATCCAAATTTCATGTCCTAGGATTTGCGCCGCTTCCATGAGAGCAACGCTGGTATCATGACACGGATCGAGTTGATGGATGGGATCAATGATAAAAGCCAGTTTCACGCTTTCTGCCTCAATTGCCAGGAAATTTCAAGATTATTTAATTTTGATTATCTCTTGAAGAGTTATGAGTTAAGTAGGTCGGCACAAATAAAGTTAACTCGTGTTCACGCCCAGCGTGTGGTGACAGGAGAGGGCTGTCATTCCTCTAGGGCGCGAGTTTCAGGCGTTATCACTTTCGCTCTTCGTAGATCTGTTTATTCCTACCTACCTACTTATGAGTTCTATTCCTAATTCCTCACTCTTAACTCTTAACTTTTTTCCTTGCTTTCAGCCTGGACTTTTGTGTCAATCTACACATTATTGGTAGATGCTAGTAGCTGATCCAGCTTGCCTTGGGAGTCTAAAGCGTAGATATCGTCACAACCACCAATGTGGCTGTCGTTGATGAAAATTTGCGGCAAGGTGCGCCTCCCATTTGCTCTTCGAGCCATTTGATTGCGTGCAGCCTCATCTCCATCAATACTGTATTCGGTGAAATTCACCCCCTTTTTTGCCAGCAAATTTTTAGCACGGATACAAAATGGGCAAGTTCTCCAAGTGTAAATTTCTACTTTTGCTGCCATAACATCCTCAACTTTCATTAATGTGTCTTAATTTTAAGATAATGTTGTTGTTGGCTGTGGATGCTTTATCCTATGTTTGCTGTTTTCATTGCGTGCAAAGTCAATTGATACCAATCAAAATAAAATAAGATACTGTTATCGGTAACAAACAGTACCTTATTTTTCTATTTAAAAGTGTTTGATGACACAAATGAGTCTTCGTATTTCTCAACCATCCGCTTGTGCGCCTGCTATTCAAAGACAATCTCACTCAACGGAATACTTCACTTGTACTTATTATGTATGCTTGCACCTTATGCAATGAACTGATGATATTGCATTTACAATACCTATAACTTCAGGGATAATACTGATAAATTTGAAATATTAGAAGTGATAACTAGTATCTATAGATAATAACTAGGTAGCTACTCCTCGTTCAAGGACAAAGTGTAAAGGTGTGGGGCAGCGGTTATTGTTCACCTACACCCCACACCCCTATTTACCTATACCTATGCTGACAGAGACATTAAGCTGTCTCTATATTTAGCCATAGGAGGCGGCATATTCAACCAGTTGACCGAGACGCTGGCGTAAGGTTTCTAATCCTAAACGTTGGCTCGCAGAGATAAACACCGCTAGAGGAAACTCTTCCCGTGCTAATGCTAGAGTATCGCTATCTACTTCATCAATCTTATTAAAAACAACCAGCGCCGGACCAGGAGTGATTGGCATTTGTGCGAGAATCTCCCTGACAGAGCGAATATGACTCAGCCAAGCAGGATGAGACAAATCCACCAAATGCAGGAGGGCGTCAGCTTCCGTGACTTCCTCTAAGGTGGCGCGGAAGGCATCCATTAAAGATGCGGGTAATTCGTGAATAAACCCTACTGTATCTGTCACCAGAATCTCTTGGAGTTCACCCACCTCAGCATGGGGAACAACTAGGCGGCGTGTGGTCGGGTCGAGAGTGGCAAATAACTGGTCTGCTGTGTAAACTTCTGCATTAGTCAGAGCATTCAGCAAGGTAGACTTACCAGCGTTGGTATAACCAACGATCGCCACCGAGGGAACCTCCTGATGTTGTCGCCGCTGGCGCAACCGCTCCCGATGTGCCTGTAGTTGGTTGACTTGTTGTTGCAGTCGGGCGATGCGTCGCCCAATAGCACGGCGTTCTGTTTCTAGTTTTGTTTCACCAGGACCTCTTGTACCAATACCACCCCCCAGCCTGGACATTGCCTGACCTCGACCAGCCAGTCGCGGCAACATATATTCTAGTTGTGCGAGTTCAACTTGCAATTTACCAGCACGTGATTGAGCGCGTTGGGCAAAGATATCCAAAATGACTTCGGTGCGGTCAACCACCCGAACACCAATTTGGGATTCTAAGTTACGAATTTGGGCGGGTGAGAGGTCATGGTCAAAGACCACAAGATTTGCTCCCAGAGTTTGGGCGGTGATGGCGATTTCTTGGACTTTACCTTCACCAACGACTGTTTGAGGATGAATGCGCGATCGCTTTTGCCGCATCATCTCCAATACTTCTCCACCAGCGGTATCCACCAACCGTCCCAATTCATCCAAGGTGTCTTGGAATTGTTGAGCAGTCATGTCATCAGTCATCACCCCAACAATCAGGACGCGATCCTGGTCGGCGTCTACTTCTTGGGCGACATATTCCCGCCGGAACTCCGCTTCCAGTGCTTCCACCAAATCCATGAAGTCCTGCTGGGTCAGCATATCGACACTCATGGGCGGCGAAACGCTCCAACTCGTGTATGGGAGGTTGCTCTTTTGTTCTTTACCCCCCTCATTCCCCCCGCCAGCAGGGGGAAGATCAGCAGAAACTTTTTGCACGGCTGGACTGGTGATCAGGGCGCGAGCATCTTGGGGTGTCAGGTGAGCTAGGTAAGCTTGCTTGACATACCCTGTTGCGCCACCGCCTCGTCGTTGAAATCCCGTTCCGGTAATGTTGAGCATAACCAGAGCGTCCAGCCGTTGCAGTGCCATAGCCGTCAGCGCCGTTTCATTTGGCGGTTCTGGCTTCAACTGAGTGGCGATGCAACGAATACCGCTCAATCGTTCTGCGCCATAACGGGGCAATTCCAACGGTGGAATTTGCGTTTGACGCGGTGTGCCCACCCCTACGCGGATCACCTGTCCGCGACGGTTGAGGTAGGCACACACCGGCTGATTGATTTCAGTGCTAATTGCTGCCAGTCGCTGGGAAAACTCAGGCGTTGTGATGCGATCGCCCGGTATGCGCTGGTGATACAGTCGCTGTAGTTGCTTCAGCTGACTTGACTTTAGACCTTGGAGATTACCGAAGATAGTCTCTATAAGCGCCTATGACCAGTTAAATGGTCCCCCGAATCCTGCTCTTTCTATTTTAGAACACTCTTTTTGTGTCTAAACTCTTACTTAGGGAGGATGCGTTTTGATTAACTGCTTTCAAACTTTTTCTCTGACGCTATTTTTTATAGTATAAGCCTGTACCCAATCGAGCAATGGTAACGACACGCGCTTGTTCAGAACAAAGGGTTGTCTAGCCATCGCATTGTTACATATCTCGCACCATCTTCACTTGTAATCTTTACTATAGGTTTTCTATCTTTGGGATAGCGATTGTAATATTTTCCTCTTACGACTCTACTCCAGCTTTTCTCCAGCATCTCTGAGTAGTCATCGAGCATTTCATCATCATCTTGAGAAGTAAATACCTGATTCATATAATTTTCTTAGTTGCATCATGGTGAGTAACATCGTACTTCTAAAATAACTTTAATTAATCGCCTGTTTGTTGTTCTTGAATCAACGCCAAAAACCGCTCATCTTCACGAAGTTTAAAAACTTATGCGAAAAAAGCTTGAGGATATCAACTTGAATCAACGCCACAAAGCGCTCATCTTCACGAATACTGTCAAAATCTGAATCGGTTTTTGCCATCTCCCGATATTCATCAGGATTGAGATGAATTGCTTTTTCGAGGTTTTCAATTGCCTGCTCAATGTTACCTTGAACGACATAGCAGCGAGCTTTGTTATACCAAGCTTCGTGTTTATCGGGTTTAAATTTCAGTGCTTGGTCGAAAGATTCTATTGCTTCTTCGTTGCGTCCCAATTCGTCCAGCGCATTCCCCCGGTTGTACCAAGCCAAATGGTCGTCTGGTTTAATTTTCAGTGCTTGGTCGTAAGATGCTACAGCTTCTTCGTAGCGTCCCAAATTCTGCAGCGCATACCCCCGGTTGTACCAAGCCGAATCTTTGTCAGGTTTAAATTTCAGTGCTTGGTCGTAAGATGCTACAGCTTCTTCGTAGCGTCCCAAATTCCCCAGCGCAATCCCCCGGTTGTACCAAGCCGAATCGTCGTCAGGTTTAATTTTCAGTGCTTGGTCGTAAGATGCTACAGCTTCTTCGTAGCGTCCCAAATTCCCCAGCGCATTCCCCCGGTTGTACCAAGCCGAATCGTAGTCAGGTTTAATTTTCAGTGCTTGGTCGTAAGATGCTACAGCTTCTTCGTAGCGTCCCAAATTCCCCAGCGCAATCCCCCGGTTGTTCCAAGCCGAATCGTCGTCAGGTTTAAATTGTATAACTTGGTCGTAGGATGCGATCGCTGCTTCATATTCATTAGCAGCAACTAACAAATTTCCCAATTCAAATAGTAAATCAGCCTTACGACTTTCTGTCTGATGTTGTTCTGTTAAAAGTTCTTGAAATTCCAGGACTTTCTCAATTTTTTGTTCTGGACTGAGTTGCAGATATTTTTTATAATCTCCCTCCAGCAACAAACGATTCGATTCTTCTTCTACTACTTCTGGTGTCGTGGGTAATTCAAATACTCCTGAACGCCAGTCAAAAAAATCTGGGGCGCGGTGAATCAAATAGTTAATCGAAAATGAACGCAACAGAAAAACAAAGCAAAATGGAAAATCATCTCTAAACCGTTCACGCTGTTGATTAAGGTGATTTAAAATTGGTGGTACGCTGATTAAATTACTAAATTTAGCTTCAGTTATTTCCCCAAACTTTCTTTTTTCATACTTATATAAAGTATATTCCAGTCCCTTAATTAATAAAATATCAACTGGCTTCTCTTTCACAAACTCAGCGACTCGCTGATATAAATTATCAATCGCCTCAACCAAACGAAGCGTTGCAATCTTTTTCTGTGGAATCTCCTGCGGAAGTTTAACAATGAAGCTTTCTGCTTCCGCAGGTGTACATTGCACAAAAAACAAGCCAAATCCTGACTTGCGTTTCAATGCGCGAACCAAATCTTGATAAACTTCCTCCGGTTCCGGAGGTAAATCATCATCCCAATCACTTTCCCAATCAGTTAAATTTGGGTTCATGGAAGTTTCGCCACAGCTTCTTTAAATTCGGAAATTCCTTGAATCAGTGGGTGAATGTCATACCAACGCTGCATTTCTGCATCATCATCTAAATAGCGATATTCTAAAAGACAGCGGTTATACATCAAACTGCGATACTGGTCATCATTAACGATGCGTTTAGAACGGGAGACTTCCGCCAGCAGACACCATTGATGATTTTCCACTGCACGATGATAGTCATCTCTGGCTTGAGTGATTGCTCGTCGCACTGCTTTTTCAGTAATTGGTAATTCTTCAGTCCGTCCAATGGCGCTTTGAGTTAACAATAGCAAATTTCTGACATGACCTCCACTCATCAAACACAATCTTTCTAAGGTTTGCTGACTATCAAAAATTCCGTTTTCCAAGGGAAGTTCTTGTTCAATTTGCCGAACTCGCTTACGAATAACTTCTTTGACTTTCTTGAGTCCTGGTTCGTAAACTTCTCCTGTGCGAGTTTTGACCATAATCATCGGCAAAATCAAGCATTCACCATAGATATCTCTAATGTCTGTCGCCCGTTTAGAATACAACATAGAAATAGGGGCAGTATAAATCAAATGGCAATTCAAAGCCTTGAGCTGTTCACTACGGTCTAAAAAAACTTCTTCATGATTCGTGTTTTCCCCATCTTTAACTAATACCATCCGGTCTAAGTTATCGACAATCACCGCCAGTTGAGTATAGCCGTTTGGTAGCTTGCTTTTTGCATCTGCCAGGAATTCATTCAACACCTTAATTAAGGTGACAGTATGGGGATCGACTTTTCTGCGAATCTGCTGGCGTAATTCGGGAACGGCTCTTAAATTTGCTGTTAGCTTGGCAAACTGCGAAAGTTGTGTTTCTACTTCCATGCCCTCAAACTCCATCTCAGTCTGTGCCAAGTCTTTTAAGTCTTGCCAGCGTTCTTTGAGCCAATTGAGTATAGGACGAGGATTGGCAATTTTGTGTAAATCTTTGAGCAATCGGCGGGTACAGGCAAGGAGAATATCTGTATATTGGGCATCTTCTGAGTCGATATCTTCTTCATCAGCGGCAAAATAAACGACATAGAATTTGCGATTTTCCAGATATTGCTTTAATCTAAGTAGTTCCGTAGACTTCCCCGCCCCCCGATGTCCAGAATACAATTGGCAAGTCTTTGTGTTTGCTCGTTGTATGCGGTTCCCCAACTCATTTAAGATATCCGCATCTCCCCGCACATCCTGACAATCTACATACCTCAGATCATCTGCAGGTAAGGGTTCAAATGGGTTAAAAGCGTTGTATAGATTTGTGAGTAATTCTTGACTATCAAGCATAGGTTCAAAAATATTGCCATCTTTCTCATACTAAGTCTAGTTTGTAGTAGGCGCTTTAGCGCTAAAGCGCTTACTACGAGCTAGATAACCTCTGACACTCGTGCGTGAGTCTCAAACACTGGTTCGCGAATATCAAACACTCGTCCACGAGTCCTAAACACTCGTGCGTGAGTCTCAAACACTCGTGCGTGAGTCTCAAACACTCGTGCGCGAAACAACTAACAGGAAAAGTGAAAATTTTCTCTCGTTCCCAGTCTCAGGCTGGGAACGCAGTTTATAGAGGCTCTGCCTCGTTTACTTAGCAGCACTGTTAGAGGCTGAGCCTCCTATATGGCATTCCCAGGCTGAGCCTGGGAACGAGGGTACTCGCTTCTCCTTGTAGGAGAGGGGCACCTGGTGAGGCTCTGCCTGGTTTACGCAGCAGCACTGTTAGAGGCTGAGCCTCCTATATGGCATTCCCAGGCTCAGCCTCGGAACGAGGGTACTCGCTTCTGCTTGTAGGAGAGGGGCACGTGGTGAGGTTCTGCCTCGTTTACTCAGCAGCACTGTTAGAGGCTGAGCCTCCTATATGGCATTCCCAGCCTCAGCCTGGGAACGAGAGACGAAAATTCTTACTCCCCTCTCCTTGCAGGAGAGGGGTTGGGGGTGAGGTTCTTCGCCAGCGCCTAACAGCAGTCTGCAACTCCACCGACAACCAATCATCAAACTGTGGATAAACTGGTAAACGCGGAACCAGTTCCCATCCCGCAGGCTCTAATATTTCTTGCAATGCCTGATAATCAGGATGAGGATAATCAGGATTGACTTCATCTTTTGGTCCAATTCCGCCTAAATCTCTCGCACCAGCTTCTATACACGCTAGTAGGGGCACGGCATGCCGTGCCCCTACTATATCGATGACTAAATTCGGCGGTATTTGAATGGTAATATCTGGTGGTAAAATTTGACGTGCCTGAGAAATAACTCTTGGTAGTTGATGGGGGTCAAAGGGTGGCGCGTCAAAAGTTTGCTGATTTCCTGGGCTGTGGGGTTGCAGGATAACTTCTTGAATGTGATGGTAATGTTGATGAATTTGGGCGATCGCTTCTAATGTTTCCCACCAATCATCTTCTGTTTCGCCAATTCCTAATAGTAACCCAGTGGTAAATGGTATTTTTAATTCTCCCGCCCACTGTAATTGTTGTAGACGCACTTCTGATAATTTACTAGGTGCGTGTTTATGCACCGTCTTTAATAATTCTGGCGTTAACTGTTCCAACATCAGCCCCATTGAAACGTTAACTTTCTTGAGTTGTTGCATTTCCTCAAAACTCAGCGGTCCCGCATTGGTATGTGGTAGAAATCCCATTGCAAGAGCTAATTCACACAAATCATAAATCCGCTGAAACCACGCCTGACGTTGTGGGGAATGGGGATGCACCTCGCCACTAAGTATTAAAATTTCACAAACGTCTTGGCTGTGAAGTGGTTTTAAAAGTGTTTCTGCTTCTGAAATCGTCATCCAGGGGCTTTTGCCTGGGTCTGTGCGAAAGTTACAGTAGGCACAGCGATTGAAGCACTCGTAAGTCGGAACAATTGTGTAAGCAGGGCTGTAGGTAACAATTCGGGAATGAGAAGTTGGCATATTGGGAGTTGGGAGTTAGGAGCTATCAGTTACTATGTTTGCTCATACCCGTGTCTCCCAATCTGCCACTGCTACCTATTATGACCACAGCATTTCCTGTTGCTTAGCGTAAATGTTCTTTAAGTGCTTTTTAACGGTGTTGATGGTAATGTAAAGCTGCTCCGCAATCTCCTTATATGAAAGGTTAGCGCGACGCAGTAACCAAACTTCTGCCTCGCGATTAGTCAGACCATACTTTTTGGCATCGAACAACGTCATACTTTGGCTCGTCTGATTGCGGTCTTCCAAAATGACTAACACAAAGTTCTGCTCACCTGTAGTTAGTGGCAACCATCTCGCCCGAATACGTAATTCTACACCTCTATCGGTTTCTAATTCGGACTCGAGGAAAATTTTCTCCCCAGGGAAGAGTTCGCGGCTGTCAATCAAAGACTCACAAACGCGCCAAACTTCCTCTGGTATAGTATCAGGAGAACTTCCCCTTGGGATTAATTGTTGGCAAATTCGACGACCGCATTCATTAGCATGGAGCAACTCACGTTCAGTACTCAGTATCAAAATTCCATCTAAAAAGCTTTCAATGACAGCTTGCAGTAGATCAACGTTGGACTCAGGTTGCAACTGCTCACTTTTTGAATGTGATTTAGATTCTTTTCCTCCGGTAGATGGAGTGTTATGATTTGGTTCTTCATACGGAAGGTACATGCGAATCTCCTTTACAAGTAAGTACACACGACAAAAATGAGCACCAGTCAGAATGAATCTGGTGCTTTGTCCGAATTGTCATTTTTCGGGTTCTGTAGTGTCTATGCCGTAACCTGTATGGTCACCAAAAGCACTGAAGCAAATTTTTGTTGGCTGAAGTTTGTGGAAGTTACCTGAAGCAGGGTGAAGTTTTTCTAAAATAAGTCTGACGGCGATCGCAATTGCGAAATAATAAGGTATTGTCCCGGCTCGTCAAGAGTTGGTAGTTAATAGTCGATAGCTTTTTTACTGTTGGCTATTGACTGTTGACTCATGGCTATCCTGATGTAAACGCAAGTGCAAGGGATCTGTACAAGCTTGGGAAATTCTGCCAGGGAGTCTCGTCACATGAATCCAGCAACCATTGACGAATGGTTTCCAATCGAGCAACAACTCAAGTACGTCGCTTTGCTCAAAGGACGGGTTGGTGTCACACGCCGTCGGGCAGAATATTTCGTGAGATTGTGGGCTTACTTACTACTCAAACAGCAGCAAGAATTGGGTAAGCGTGTAGCGCCTTTAACTCAACTGGAGTTACCAGAAGGGTTTGTTCCTTGTTCGCATCGCGAAGCTTATGAAATTTTCTATGGTCAGAGAAATAATGGGCGGGGGAGCGATCGCGCGGCGGGTTTGATGATTGATCAGCTCGTCGCTTTGGGATTGATTGAAAAAGACTTTGATGGTAGCACGACATGCATTCGCATTCGCTCTTCATTACCAAATCCTGACGAATCTGCTGATGCTAAAGAAGCTATACAGCTTGTACCAGATGACTTTGATCACCGAATTGACACAATTCCCGTTGCCAATTTTCTAGCTCGTGCCTTTGTCTTGAACAAAAGGACGGCTGCTGCACCTTATAGAATTGCTAGAATACTGCGGCGCTGGGCAGAGCAATATCCCACTGGTATGCGAGTGCTACGTCGCTGTGATAACGAACATATCGTTGGCTTTTACGCCTTGTATCCCACAGCCACCGAATCTGAAAAGAATTTCTTTCTTCCGCCAAACAAAAGCCTTTACCTTCTTAGCTCCACCAGAGAAACTGACCCTTTCAAAATCGCTCTACCAGGCGACCTCAATTGTACATCTATATATAATCGAGTTTGGCAAATAGATACCCCCTATCAACAGCGAGTTAACATTTGTCAATTCTTAGAGGATTCAAAAAAGACATTAATCCAGATGCAAGCTGACTTTCCCAATCTTTGCGATATGTATACAATTGCCATAGATCCAGCTAATGAACAACTCGCTTCAGCATTGGGTTTTCAGAAAAACAGCTACAATTCCCAGCGATCAGTCTTTTGGATGTATGTACCCTTAGATAAGTATCTGGCTCTCAATATTGAACAAGCACTGTCAGTCCTACGATGGGATTGACAAAGCCCATAAGGCGCGCAAAGTCTTGCGGTACAAGGCATGTGCGCCTCTGTTCACCGACACCCTACACCTTACTACCTACTAAGAGAAATAAATTTTTCTGAAAAGGCTTTACAAAAGTAAATAAACACATTAAGATATTTACAGAGAGGTAAAGAAACCTACCTCCACATCAAATACATACACATTACGTAAGTAACGCACTCATAAAACAATGACCACAACCTTACAGCGTCGCGAAAGCGCCAACGTCTGGGGTCGGTTCTGCGAGTGGATCACCAGCACCGAAAACCGCTTATACATCGGTTGGTTCGGCGTCCTCATGATCCCCACCCTGCTTGCAGCAACCACCTGCTTCATCATTGCCTTTGTAGCAGCACCTCCCGTTGACATCGATGGTATCCGTGAGCCTGTTGCAGGTTCATTGGTATACGGCAACAACATCATCTCTGGTGCAGTTGTTCCTTCTTCCAACGCTATTGGTTTGCACTTCTACCCCATCTGGGAAGCAGCTTCCCTCGATGAGTGGTTGTACAACGGTGGTCCATACCAGTTGGTAGTATTCCACTTCCTGATTGGCGTATTCTGCTACTTGGGTCGTGAGTGGGAATTGTCCTACCGCTTGGGTATGCGTCCTTGGATCTGCGTAGCATTCTCTGCACCTGTAGCAGCAGCAACCGCAGTATTCTTGATTTACCCCATCGGTCAAGGTTCCTTCTCTGATGGTATGCCTCTGGGTATCTCTGGTACATTCAACTTCATGTTGGTGTTCCAAGCAGAGCACAACATCCTAATGCACCCCTTCCACCAACTTGGTGTAGCAGGTGTATTCGGTGGAAGCTTGTTCAGTGCAATGCACGGTTCTTTGGTAACTTCTTCCTTGGTTCGTGAAACAACCGAAACCGAATCTCAAAACTACGGTTACAAGTTCGGTCAAGAAGAAGAAACCTACAACATCGTTGCAGCACACGGCTACTTCGGTCGCTTGATCTTCCAATACGCTTCTTTCAACAACAGCCGCAGCTTGCACTTCTTCTTGGCTGCATGGCCTGTAATCGGAATCTGGTTCACCGCACTGGGCGTAAGCACCATGGCGTTCAACCTCAACGGTTTCAACTTCAACTCCTCTGTGATTGATTCACAAGGTCGTGTGATTGGAACCTGGGCAGACATCCTCAACCGCGCTAACCTGGGTATGGAAGTAATGCACGAGCGCAACGCTCACAACTTCCCTCTAGACTTGGCTGCTTTAGAAGTTGCTCCTGTAGCTCTGTCTGCTCCTGCAATCAACGGCTAATAACAAAGCTTAGCTGAATAAAAAAGCGTCTCCCTTATGGGGGGCGCTTTTTGGTTTGAATAACAGATTTTTGACAACCTCACCCCTGCCCCTCTCCGCAAGTTCGGAGAGGGGTACTAGGCTGTTGACTGTGAACCCTTTAGCCCATTTATCTGTGTCCATCTGTGTCCATCTGTGGTTCATTATTTCTTTGATGTACCTTACAAGGCTTGCAAACCGCTATTTCTGTGTTCATCTGTGGTTTAATATTCAAAAAATTTAACTTTTGCAAGAGATGCCGATGAAGTGGCGCTGACAACCTGTCTGGAAAGTAAACTTTTAAGACAGATGTTTTTCTCTATTTTCAAGATATGTCTCACAAGATATGTCTAATAAGCAAAAAAAGTCAAAGAAATGACTAAATGACAATCATGGCGTTTATTGCTTTGTAGTGAGAAAATACACTTAAGTAAACCACAGGCGCTTGGCGATACTTCCTCAACATCATGGGCAATACTTTTGGGCATCTGTTTCGCATCACAACTTTCGGCGAGTCCCACGGTGGCGGTGTGGGAGTCGTGATTGATGGTTGTCCTCCACAACTGGAAATCTCCGCAGAAGAAATTCAAGTAGAACTAGACAGAAGGCGTCCCGGACAAAGTAAGATTACGACGCCTCGAAAGGAAACGGACACCTGCGAAATTCTGTCTGGGGTATTTGAGGGGAAAACGCTGGGAACGCCAATATCAATCTTGGTACGAAATAAAGACACGCGCTCCCAGGATTATGATGAAATGGCGGTCAAGTATCGCCCTTCCCATGCGGATGCGACTTATGATGCTAAATATGGTATTCGTAATTGGCAAGGTGGCGGTAGATCGTCGGCGCGGGAGACAATTGGACGAGTTGCTGCGGGGGCGATCGCCAAAAAAATTCTCCGTCAAGTCGCTAATGTTGAAGTAATCGGTTATGTTAAGCGCATTAAAGATTTAGAAGGTGACATTGACCCCAACACTGTTACTTTAGAGCAAGTTGAAAGCAACATCGCCCGCTGTCCGCATGCTGAATGTGCAGAACGGATGATTGAATTAATTGAACAAACTGGCAGACAAGGTGATTCCGTTGGCGGCGTGGTAGAATGCGTGGCGCGAAATGTACCCAAAGGCTTGGGTGAGCCAGTTTTCGATAAGTTGGAAGCAGATATTGCTAAAGGCGTGCTGTCTCTCCCAGCTAGTAAAGGCTTTGAAATTGGTTCAGGTTTTGCAGGGACGCTACTGACTGGTTTTGAGCATAACGACGAATTTTATATTGATGAAAACGGTGAAATTCGCACTGTCACCAACCGTTCGGGTGGAATACAAGGCGGTATCTCCAACGGTGAAAATATCATCCTGCGTGTAGCATTTAAACCAACGGCAACCATTAGAAAAGAGCAGAAAACAGTCAATAATGAGGGTGAAGAGACGACATTAGCAGGCAAAGGACGCCATGATCCTTGCGTGTTACCTCGTGCTGTGCCGATGGTTGAGGCGATGGTGGCGCTGGTGCTGTGCGATCATCTATTGCGGCATCACGGGCAATGTAAAGTGTTGTAATATATTTTACGTAAAACTATAAGGGTGCGTTAGCGGAAAGTAACGCACCCTACTTTTTTAGTGATGTGTTTATAATTCACTGGTAGCATATTCAAGTGGGTGTGTCGCATTTGAAAGCATAAATATATTATGTTTGGTGAATTGCCCATAATAAAACTTATTTCTACTAAGGACAACAGTCCTTGCTATGTCAGCAAATATAGGACTAAAGTCAAAACCTATGAACTTTTGACGGTTGTATTACCGGACTTGATATTATGCCTGTAGATAATTCTTTAGCTGAAAGTATAGCCTCAGAATTTAGTAAACTGCCTCAAGTTGTAGCTGTTGCTTTAGGTGGTTCTCAATCAGCTAATGTTTCCGATGAATTATCCGATTTGGATTTTTACGTCTACATTGAAGAAGAAATTCCAGTAGATATTCGTTCTGAAATTAGCAGAAAATTCGCGACTCGTAGCGAAATAAATAATCAATTTTGGGAACCAGGAGATGAATGGATAGAGACCAATTCTGGACGTGGTATTGATATGATGTACCGTTCACCTGATTGGATTGAGGCGCAGTTAGATTCTGTACTTGTGAAGCATCAAGCATCGGTTGGCTATTCCACTTGTTTTTGGTGGAACGTTTTGCACTCAGCACCCTTGTATGACCGAAACGATTGGTTTAAACAGTTGCAAGAGAAAGCTAATGTCCCCTATCCCGAACCTTTAAGAAAAGCTATCATCGCTAAGAATTATCCGATTTTAAGAAATAATATTTCTTCCTACTTGCATCAGATAGAATTGGCAATTATTCGTCACGATTTTGTAAGTATGAACCATCGGATAGCTGCATTCATAGCAAGTTACTTTGATATTATTTTCGCTATTAACTATGTACCATCACCTGGAGAAAAACGTTTGGTACAATTTGCCAAGCAGCTATGTCAAAAGTTGCCTATGCATATGGAGCAAAATATAAACAGCCTGATTTTCTGTATTGCATATCCATTTAGTGACCAAGGCATTCTTGACAAGGCTAATAACTTGATTGATTGTCTTGATGAATTGTTGCGTACCGAGAGTTTAATCAGCGATTAAATGAGCCAGGTAAGTTCTTAAAAGGGTTGCATCGAATGGATTTTATTACAATTTTAGGATTAGTTGCTGCGACATTAACCACATTCTCATTCTTGCCGCAAATGTTAAAAACATGGCAAACAAAATCTGCAAAAGATGTTTCCTACGCCATGCTGATAACCTTCAATACAGGTGTATTCTTATGGTTAATGTATGGAATTTCTTTAAGAGCTTTGCCGATTATCCTTGCTAACGGCGTAACGTTGTTTTTTAACCTCATAATTCTATGGCTTAAAATTAAATATAGATAAACCTGCAATTAACAAACACCTGTGACATCCTCTGTATTTGCTGCTGAACGCCTTTTATTTACACCTGCTATCCCTGACACCGACGCTATCCCCACCATCTTTGCCTTTCCTAACGAGTACACCGTGGGTATTACTAGCCTTGGTTATCAGGTGGTGTGGGCAACTTTGGCAATGCGTTCTGATGTGCAGGTAAGCCGTCTGTTTACCGACACTCACGAACAACTTCCAAGAAAGCCTGAATTACTCGGCTTTTCCGTTTCGTGGGAATTGGATTATGTGAATATATTGAACCTGCTGGAATCTTTGGAAATTCCCATCAGAACAAATGCCAGAGATGATAATCATCCCATAGTTTTTGGCGGCGGTCCCGTACTTACTGCCAACCCCGAACCTTTCGCAGATTTCTTTGATGTGATTTTGCTGGGAGATGGGGAAATTTTGCTGGGGAATTTTATCGAAGCTTACAAACAAGTTAGAAACGCTGATAGACAAACCCAACTCAAAGCTTTAGCACAAGTTCCTGGTATTTATGTCCCCAGTTTGTATGAGGTGGAATATCTCGCATTAGATGGGGCGGTAAAATCAATTCAACCTATTTCACCAGATATTCCCGCTGTGGTGCAAAAGCAAACTTACCGGGGAAATGTCCTCTCCGCATCAACAGTGGTGACGGAAAAAGCGGCATGGGAAAATATTTATATGGTGGAAGTGGTGAGAAGTTGCCCAGAAATGTGCCGCTTCTGCTTGGCAAGTTATCTCACACTGCCTTTTAGAACTGCTAGTTTTGAAGATTCACTGATTCCAGCGATTGAAAAAGGGTTATCAGTCACAAATCGCTTAGGATTATTGGGGGCTTCAGTTACCCAGCATCCAGAGTTTGAAGCTTTGCTGGATTACATCAGTCAGCCAAAGTACGATGATGTACGTCTGAGTATCGCCTCGGTGCGAACGAACACCGTTACGGTGCAGTTGGCGCAAACTTTGGCAAAACGAGACACGAAATCGCTTACCATTGCCGTAGAAAGTGGTTCGGAAAAATTACGACAAATCATTAACAAAAAGTTGCACAACGACGAAATCATCCAAGCTGCAGTAAATGCTAAGGCTGGCGGATTATCTAGTTTGAAACTCTACGGAATGGTAGGAATTCCTGGTGAACAACCAGAGGATGTGGATGCAACCGTGGCGATGATGCGCGAAGTTAAAAAAGCTGCTCCTGGACTGCGCTTAACACTAGGATGCAGCACCTTTGTTCCCAAGGCACATACACCATTTCAGTGGTTTGGGGTGAATTCTCAAGCAGAAAAACGGTTGCAATTTTTACAGAAAAAACTCAAGCCGCAAGGAATAGAGTTTCGTCCAGAAAGTTACAATTGGTCGATTATTCAAGCCTTGTTGTCGAGGGGCGATCGCCGACTCTCCCAGCTTTTAGAACTCACCCGCGACTTCGGTGATTCTTTGGGTAGTTACAAACGTGCTTTCAAACAACTCAAAGGACAAATCCCCGACTTAGATTTCTACGTTCACGCCAATTGGTCAACAGATCAAGTTTTACCCTGGAACCACTTGCAAGGACCCTTGCCACAGTCTACACTACTAAAGCATTTGGCTGATGCCACCAGTCATTTCGACTCGACGCAAAAAGAGTTACAACCATTAAATCAGTGAACAGTGAACAGTACCAGCCGCAGTGACGCCTGCGGGCTGGTGGGGGATTTAAACCCGCCACCAACGCTTATGCCTACGGCACGTCTCTTGACGAACGGTCCAATTGGTGTGGTGTTTCCCCTAACGATAAAACCGATAACTGGTACTGCGGGTACTTGATAACTGGTAACTGTTAAACTCATAGCCGAAAAGTTAATTTTTGAAACGCGGAGGAACGCAAAATTAGATTCTTCCTTTGCGTTCTGTGCGTCTTTATAATTCGATAATATTACGATAATGACTGTATATGCAAACAACAGCTGAATATTACTGCGCCTATTGCGGCGAACCAAATACGACCTTTGTTGATTTAAGTGCAGGTGGGCAGCAATCTTACGTAGAAGATTGTCAAGTTTGCTGCCGCCCTAATCTTCTTTACGTACGGATTGATGAAGATACTCTTGATGTAGAGATAGATACTGAATACGATGAATAAATTTTTCTACTGATTTTAAATTTAAGATTTTTTGGTAGTAGGTCATAGAGAATAGTTAGTGGTTAGTAGTTAGTGGTGATTAAAAAATTTAACTAACAACTAACAACTAACAACCATTAACTACCAATTACCACTTGCAAAATCGAAAATCGTTGAGATGCTGCTGTTTAAATATTCCTCAGTGATTAATGCACCAGTGGAAGTCGTTTGGAAATTCCACGAAAGACCAGATGTTTTGCAACTTCTGACTCCACCTTGGCAACCAGTTCAAGTCCTCCGCCGCGAAGGGGGACTCGGCAAGGGTGCTATCACTGAGTTTCGCCTTTTCTTGGGACCATTGCCCTTGCGTTGGTTGGCACGTCACACAGAATATGAAGAATATCGCCTATTTACCGACGAGCAAATTTCCGGACCTTTTGATTCTTGGGTACATCGACATCTGTTTGAACCAGAAAATGGCAAAACCAGGTTGACTGATGAGATTTCCTTTTCGATGCCTGGTGGACAACCAGTAGAATTTGTCAGTGGTTGGCTTGTGCAAGTTCAGCTAGAAGCTATGTTTCGCTACCGCCACCACGTAACAACACGGGAGTGCGAGTCAAGTTAAGTCAATGACTTTTATTTGTTGCTAGCCCCAGCTTTTATTTATCTTTATTCTTCAAAGCTTGGCGAGAAACCCACTGAAGGGCACCAGGAAACAATCGATAAAAGCCCTGCGAAAAATTCGCCGAACCAACCATGACCTCAGACTTCTGATTTTTAACTGCATCCCAGATGGCATTTGCCACATCCTCGGGCTTTTCCACGGCGGGGGTTTTCAGCACATTTTCGAGCTGCTCACGACGGATTTGAGCATCCTGGTCATCGCTGCCGCGAAAAACTGCCCGTTCCATTAAACTACTCTTGATTAAATTTGGGTAAATGCCACAAACATGAATACCTTTGGGCTTTAATTCCGCATGCAGTGATTCCGTCAACCCTGTAACAGCAAACTTACTAGTACAGTAAACCACTACATATGGGGTAGGTACTTTACCAGCGATGGAACTTAGATTCACAATAGTTCCAGATTTGCGCTGGAGGAAATGAGGCAGTAGGGCATGAATTGTGTGAATATATCCCCACAGGTTCAGGTCTATCACTTGATGCCAATCGCTGAGCGAGAACCCGTCCACTGGTCCCTCTGCGAAAACGCCTGCATTGTTAATCAATACGTCGATATAGCCATAATGATCCAACGCCTTTTCCACTAGTGTGTCCACCTGCGACGGATCTGTGACATCACAAGAAATCGTTAATGGCGCTGGACGACCAAGGCTTTGCACCTCCTGCGCTACACTTTCCAAGCGGTCAAGGTGACGAGCAGTTAGTACTAGGTCGTATCCTTTGCGGGCAAATAAAAGAGCTGTTGCTTTCCCAATACCTTGAGAAGCACCTGTAATGAGTACTGTAGGAGCCATATTTTTCAGTTAAAAAACTTTATTTCCTGTCTATTAGTTTGGGCAACAGAATTTAATAAACCTTCTGACTAGCGTTAGATTTTCAATTTATAAATTCTCTTGGTATACCTGACTACTACTCAATCGGCTCACCAAACACTCATTCACCCATGCGATACAAAATTTTACATAAATTTCTCAAAAACTCATCCTTTGGACTAGCTGAAGTTTTGGCACTACAGACAGATAGCGTTCACTAGGTAGGTGACTATTATAAGAAGTGTAATGGAAATACTTAAGGAAAATTAACAATGACTAAGGGATCTTTTCCTACTGATGCAACTGAAAAAGCATATAACGGCAGCGATCGCAATGCAGTTAAGCCTGGATTCACTCCACAGTCCGAACTTTGGCAAGGTCGTTTAGCGATGATTGGTTTTATTGCTTACCTACTTTGGGATCTCAACGGCTTCAGCGTTGTGCGCGACGTCCTCAATCTCACTCACTAGTCTTGAAAGAACCCAGAACTCAGCAGTGAGAAATCAGTTCCGCAAGTTAAGCCGACAGTACAGATAATGCAGGATGGAGTATCCACAACAGCCAACCCATTCTGTATTTCACGTTCTGGGTTCTAAATAGTTCTCAAGAATTTTGGCTGCATCATGCCTATACCAACCTCCACACGAAAAAAGTTTTCGGTATGGCAGTTATGTATGTAATTATTAAAGTAAATTAATATTTCTACATAATCTCAGGCTAGTGTTGCCTAAGACACAGGACTAACCAGTAATGGAGTTGCTCTGTTAGGTGGTTGGTGTATCTTGTCATGCCCTTATTTTTGTGAATTTTTCACCTAAGACAGAGTAGAACCGTGATCGAACAATTAGAAAAACCACCCACTGATCAAATAAAACTTAGTCCAGTGGGGAAAAGTAAATCTGAGAATTGGGGAATTTTAATCGCTACTGTCATTATTACTGTATGGGCAATCAGCCTTTCTCTCTTACTTTCCCTTGACATCTCCAACTTTAACTTTTTGATGTTATTGGCTATTATACTTTGGCAAACATTCCTATATACGGGATTATTTATCACCGCTCATGATGCTATGCATGGAGTAGTATTTCCTGGCAATAGCAAAATAAATCATTTTATTGGTTCAGTGTGTCTTGTTCTTTATGGTTTTCTATCTTATGAAAAACTATTGAAAAAGCACTGGATGCATCACCACCATCCTGCTAGTGAGAAAGACCCCGATTTCCACGACGGTAAACATAAAAATTTCTTCTCTTGGTATTTTCATTTTATGAAGGGTTACTGGAGTTGGGGACAAATCATCATATCAATGATTATTTATAACGTTGTTCATAACACACTCCATATACCTGAAGAAAATCTAAATTACTTTTGGGTTATCCCCTCACTTTTGAGTTCATTACAATTATTTTATTTTGGCAGTTTCCTGCCTCATCGAGAGCCAGAAGGCGGTTATAGTGAACCTCACCGGGCGCAAACTCTTTCACGTCCTGTGTGGTGGTCATTTATCAGTTGCTATCACTTTGGTTATCATGAAGAACATCACGAGTATCCTCATGTTGCTTGGTGGCAACTGCCAGAGATTTATATGATGAAGCGGTCAACGATTAATGCAGCTTCAGTAGCAGTCCGTTGAGGATTTGTGAAAAAACAAGATTCCCGACAACTTTGGCGAAGTCGGGGATCTGATCGGGCAATAACTTATTTAACCGCAGCAATATCGCCTAGGAAGTCGTAGAGTCCCATATGTTCGCCATATGCTTTGTTCATTGCAGGTGTCGTAGGGCGGTCTTCGTCAAATGATCCTCAAGCATTTGAGATTTCTTCTTTAGAGCTTAGTGAGAGGTTAGACGCAACTCATCATGTCCCAGTATGCCGAAGTGTAGTTCATAAGCTTTCAGAAAGTAAATTTAATCTTGTTCAGGTTGGTTCAAAAGTAAAACAAGTATATGTAGCTCCAAGATTTGCTCGAATATATGTTGAAGAAGATTTCGGTGTTCCTTTACTTCAAGGAAGCCAACTGCCTAGTATGCGTCTGTATGATTTGAAATATATCTCAAATACAAAAACTAATAAAATTGAGCGATGGATTATTAAATCAGGATGGGTTTTAGTAACTTGTTCTGGGACGATTGGTAGAGTTGCGGTATCTAGTTACCACCAAGATGGTTGGGCAGCATCTCAACACATTTTACGAATTATTCCACAAGAAAATGTGACTCATCCGGGTTTTTTAGCCGCTTTTCTATCTACTCCGTATGGTCAACATCAACTGAAAGCCAAAATTTACGGGGGAGTTGTAGATGAACTTACCGCAGAAGATACAGAAATGATTCTTATTCCTGACGTTCGTTACTCTGAGCAGTTAGGAATTGGTGAAACTGTAGTGAGAGTTTATGAGCTAAGAGATGAAGCCAATGCTTTAGAAGATGAGGCTATCGCGGAATTAGAGGCTATAATCTCAGATTGACGTAAAATAGGTCAAATCTACTCTTATCTTCCAGTGCATGTCAGAAGAAATCAAATTTCGTCACTACTTTGTTGACGAAGCAGGTGATCTTACATTCTTCGATAAAAAGGGACGGATCATCGTAGGTCAACCTGGAGCATCTAAATTTTTCATGGCTGGTGTTGCTCAAATTTCTGATCCAGAAAGAGTTACCTGGGAACTGAATGCACTCCGCTCAAGCTTGATGACTCATCCTCGCTTCAAGAATATTCCCTCTATGCAACCTGAAGCTAAAAAGACTGCGATTACCTTTCATGCAAAAGACGATCATCCCGAAATTCGGCAAAAGGTTTTTGAACTGATCCAGTCTTTCGACATCAAAGTTTTAGTGGCAATTCGGAGTAAAGCTGATATGGCAGAATCAGCAAAAGCAGACTTTAAGAGTTTGGGCACAAAGCTTCAGCAGAATGCAATTTACGACGATCTCATAACACGCTTATTCAAAAATCTGCTCCATAAAGCAGACGTTATCCAAATTGCTATTGCTAGACGCGGTAAGGCAGTACGCGAAGAAGCACTAGAACAAGCCATCAATCAAGCTCAAAAAAACTTTGAGTCTCAATGGAAAATAAGTTCAAATAGCTCTATCATAATTGAGCCTACTTATCCATCTGAGGTTGCTGGTTTACAGATCATCGACTATTACCTGTGGGCTGTACAGCGATGCTATGAACGCGAAGATGACCAGTTTTTTCTGCCCCTTGCCAAGAAATATAGACTCATTATGGACTTGGACGATAAGCGCAACAAGCCTTATGGGGAGTGGTATGGCGATCGCAACCCATTATCTATTAAAAAGCTAAAAGGGGCTAGGTCTAAGTAGGATCACTACTCGGACACACGGCATGAAGCCGACGTTCGCCCCTCTAAATACTATTGTACATCATATAAATCCAACCATTCAAAATCTTTAATTATAGCGATTTCATCACTTCATGTGGTGGCAGATTTGAAGAGATTAATCGTTAGGGTTTATAGTTCGGAGCGATCGCCCCACAGACAAGCTCGCAACTACGCCTCCATTGAGCAGTTAGGGGCATAGCTCATTATTATATGGAATTTTTCTACATAGCACCCTCATTGAGGGGCAATATGCGGAAACTTTCCGTATAGCGTGCCTCTCAAAAGGATTAGATTGAAATCAATATATCCTACAAACTGGCGTCCTATCGCGCCCTACTGCTGGTAAAAGATGTTGGTGTTTGTTGAGCAACATTATCTGATATCGCTGGACGTAGGCAAAGATACACAAGTGGACCGAAGAGTGGAACAAGTGCTGTTACCCAAAAGACTTGGGGATTATTCCAACGCCGTCGCGCCATATCATCACCAAGGACGGTTGGGAAGAGTAAGCAAAACAAGCAAAATGCCAAACTCATGCCATTAATAAAGCGATCGCCCTGAAACTGCTGCCAAAACCCTACCCAATCCCCTAAAAAAGCATAAATCAGCAAACCAAGAGTGCTTAAACTGAGGGCAATACCAAAAAAGCGAGAATCCAAGAGCTGCAAAAAAGCATCCTTCCGTCCCGAAAATTGTTGATTCGGTTCTCTCAAAGCCAAATAAGGTATAAGACCAAGCGTACCTGAAGCAATGGACGCTATTGCAAAGGGATAGAAAGGTATCCACTGCATCCTGCCATCAAAGAACAAAACACCACTGTAAATGAGCAGCCAGATGCCAACAAGCGAGAATAAGGAGAGGATAACTGGATTTACATTTGCCCAGTTCAAAGTGAAGATATTTTTTAGCAGTGTGAGAGTTTCCTCTAAGTGCAGTGGAGGAGCCAAAAATAATAGATACGCTATAAATCCAACCCACAATAACCAAAGAGCAATTTTTCTATTCATAATCTTAATTTCCTGCTGGTTGTTGCTGACTCGATATCATCTGTTTACCCGCTTCTTTTAAAGGGAGACGCATACATAAATACATCAAGGGACCAAATAGCGGTATTAATGAGATCAACCAGAACAACTGAGGATTATTCATATCCCGCCGCGCCATATCATCTCCTAACAAAGCTGGAAACAATAGGCAAAGCAGGCAAAAATCTAAGCTCATCACATGAATAAAGCGGCTTGTTTGCCACTGGTGAACAAAATCTCCCCAATCTCCTTGCCCTATACCATAGGCGACTAGGATAGCCGTTCCGACAGCCAGGGCAATACCTGTCAGGCGAGAATCTAGTATCGCTAAAAAAGCATTCTTTCTACCAGGGAACTTTGGATTTGGTTCCCGTAAGGCTAAGTAAGGCAGTAGGGTAAACGCCCCAACGCCAAAAGAAGCTGAAGCAAACAGCCAAGCAGGAATTTTTTGCCCTCTACCATCAATAAATATGAGGCAGCTGTAAATCATAGGCCAGATGCCCATAATGTTGAAGAGTGCCACGACTAAGGGGTTAATTCCTTGCCAATGACCAGTGGAAAGATTTTTAATCAAGTCGAATGTATCGGGCTGATTGGGAGGCGCAAAGAAAAAGGCATAGGCAATAAATCCTAGCCACAGCGCCCCAAAGGCAATTTTTCTTACCATGATTTAAGCTAGTTTTAACCAATCCTGAATTGTACTGCCACAAGTCGCGCTGTTTATATGCTTTTTATCGGTTTGAGAGCGCCCAAATTCACAAATCCCTACTAGGGATTGAAATAACTGAAAGCTTCCGATAGATAATCAGCAGCAGCAGCCACCACTGCGATCGCACCTTCATAATCTAGGCGCGTTGGTCCCAAAACTCCCACGCTACCTACTGCTACGGAACCCCGGCGATAGGTGGAAGAAATCAACGAGCAAGTGCGTATAGGTTCTAGAGGGTTTTCTGAGCCAATACGAACGGTAACTCGTGGTTTTCCCACTTCCTCAGTCTCCGGCTGCTGTTCAAATATTAATCGCCACAGTTGGTCTTGTTCTTCTTCCAACAGGTGGATGAGCATTTGCACTTGCTGTAATTCCGAAAACTCTGGCTGGCGCAAAACCTCAGCAACACCGCGAACCATAATTTGTGTTGCAGATGGAGCCAGAGTGCGATGGGCAAACTCTGCAATCGATTTTTTCAATAATTCGCCATATATTTGAAACTCCCGGTCTAATTGGCTCCATTTCAGGCTGGCTAATTCAGTTATGCTTCGTCCCCGCAGGTGGCTATTCAAAAAGTTAGAGACAATCTGTAACTCGCGGTCGATGACCTCTGCATCTGGTTGTGTATCCTCCGAGGCTTGCGGTAAATCCATCAATGCTGAATGTGTCTCATATCCATCCGTCACCACAATCAGCATCACCCGTCCCGTTTCTATTTGCACCAGTTGTAAATGTCTCAACACTGCTGTCGCGGTTTGCGGCATGGTAATCAAGGTAATGCAACCACTTAGGGTTGCTAGGATATGCGCGGCTCCTTGCAGTAGAGCTTCCAAACTCCAATCTTCCCACTTGAGCCGCTTTTGCAGTGACAGTTCTACCTCTCGTGCTAAAGTTTCAGAAGGTGTAATGAGCTGGTCAACATAAATGCGGTAGCCAGAGTCAGAAGGTACGCGTCCAGCAGAGGTGTGAGGTTGGTACAGTAACCCAGCTTTTTCCAACACGCCCATGACATTGCGGATTGTTGCTGAACTCACACCAAGGTTGTACTCATCAACAAGAGTTTTAGAACCAACAGGTTCTGCTGTGGCTATATAATGACGTATCGTTGCGGAAAGTATATGCTGTTGACGATTTGTTAGGTGGACTTGCATAAGCTATTTTGCACTGAAGCCGAGTTTTAAGTAAAGTTTGAAAAAATTTATGGAGACAACTCCAAAAAAGATTAATAATAGTAAAGTCAAGATAGCAAACTGTTGCCTTCTACAGGAATAAGTAAAAAGAAGTAAGTTAACAGTAAAGATTCAGTACTGCCAAGAGAAAAAAGTTTCCTTAACTACAGCATAACTCTGCTGGAAATGCTTTTGCATTTTAAGTAAAATAGCCCCCTACTTATGCATACTTCCATAAGCTTCTTGAAATCGCTGTATTTCAAGTTACTAATTTCCTGATAGCTATTAATACTTAAAGCTATCCTAGCTTGTACTAAGGGATGTGCATTAAATAAAAAAGCAGAATTCAGAATCTCTGTAGGGGCACGGCACTGCCGTACCTCTACCCAAAAATTGGAAATTAATGAATTTGTGTTCCTAAGGATAGCAAAGGCAATTTGGAATCGTTAGTCTCTGACATCATGTCGAAGAAGTGCAAAACAGGAGCTAATACTGGGGAATTGAAGGATCAACCAACGTTGAGTAGGCATCAATTCCGCCCGCAATGTTTTTCACATTTGTAAACCCTTGAACGATTAACCACTGACACATCTGGGCAGAACGAATGCCATGATGGCACAGTACAAGCGTTTCAGCCTCAGGATTTAATCGGGTGTTGACTTGATCTGCCCAATCAGGAAACTGACTCAAGGGAAGATTGACAAAGCCGTCAATGTGGGCAATGCTCACTTCTTGTGGTTCGCGCACGTCTACTAGCTGAAGTGAATCTTTTGAAGATAAGCGTTGCGCTAGTTCCTCTACGCTAATTTGGGTGATCAATGGTTGTGAAGGTTTACCTGCCATGAAGTTTTAATAAAAATTCTATACTACTTATGTTGGCAGAAATCTTCGTTCTTTGGGGTTGATAGGTGTATCAATCCCTTGATAGAGGTAGGAGATAACCTCATTTTTGATAGGTTTGTGCCGAAGTTTCAGTACTAAACTAATTTTTAGTAACAGAACTGCCTTCGATATTTCTAATGGTGGTTGATTATTTGTGTTTGCGCCCCTAGTAGTATGTGTAAAAATTATGACACAACGCTCCTTCTTCAGAGTTCTAGCAGCGGGTACCATTATGCTGCTGTTGATTGGTATCACTGGTTGTAACGGGTTTTATGCCAAAACTCCGCTGACTCGCACCTCTACTGAACAGTCAAATGCTGCCATATTCGTGTCGAAACAAGCACCAGTGATGGTGTCAATGCTAGTGAATCCAGAACGCTTGCAGGCGTTTGACGGTGATGGGGAACTCTCAAAATTAAAAACAAATTTACTGGCTAATACGGGTATAGATTACCAAGAGGATATTAAACCTTGGCTAGGAAACGAAATCACACTGGCTGTCACCACCTTAGACATTGACCGTGACTCTGACAACGGGCAACAGCCAGGGTATCTCATGGCAGTTGCAACTACTCAACCAGAGAAAAGCCGCGAATTTGTAGAGGTGTTGTTTTCCAAACGGGCATTGGCTGGGGCAAATTTAGCAACTGAACAGTACGAAGGCGTGAAGCTGATCTATGACAATCAAATCCCTGCAACCGAAGCTACTCCTGTTGAGAAGGAAAAAGTCAAAAACCAAAATCCTCTTGCTGGTGCAGCTGTAGGCAATAGCTTTGTCTTGTTTGCCAACGATCCAAAAGTGCTGCGAGAGGCTATTAATAACGTACAGGCAACCGATCTCAATTTGAGGAGTTCCAGTAAATACCAACAAGCCACGAAACAACTGCCCAAAGAAGCACTGGCTGTTGCTTTTCTGAATCTCCCCACAGTCGCAAAATGGCAAGGGTTAAAACCCGAGGCTCGAATTTATGACAACCAAATTATTTCTTTGGTATCCAACTCCAAAGGATTGCTAGCTGAAACTGCTTTCCTGGCAAAGGAAGAAACTTCACCTCCATCTGCACAACTCTCTAAACCTGTGGGTGCATTGGAGTATATCCCTGCTGCAGCAAGTTTGGCCGTTGCGGGGTCGAATTTGAACGGTTTGGGTGACAGTGATTTAGCCCAACTCTGGCAACAAGTGACAGCCGTCCTATCTGCTTCCCCAGAAGATGTTATTTCTAGATTATTACCACCTTTGGCAGATGTACAAAAACAATGGGGCATCAGATGGAAAGAGGATATTTTCAACTGGGTGCAAGGAGAATACGCCATAGGATTGTTACCTCGTAAAGAACAAACAACTCCTGATTGGATTTTTGTGGTCCAAAAATCTGACGCTACACCAGCAGGAATTTCCCATTTGGATGAACTCGCCTCATCAAAAGGGCTTTCCCTGAATTCCTTCAGCCTAAACGAACAAAAAATCTCCACTTGGACACAGTTAAGCGCTGCTGTGAATAAATCTCATGAAGCAAAAGAGCGAGAATCATTCGCAATCCAAGCAAAGGTTCTAGGGGCGCGTGCTGATCTGGGAAATTACGAGATTTTCGCATCCTCTGTTGAAGCAATTGATCAAGCTTTGACAGCCAAAAATAACTCCTTGATCAACAGTCGCAATTTCCAAGACAGCGTCGCTGCTATTCCTCAACCCAATCAAGGCTACGTGTATCTCGACTGGACAAAGAGTCAGGAGATTTTAGAGCGTCAACTACCAATTCTTAAGTTTGTGTTCGTCTTGGGTAAGCCGTTTTTTAAAGATTTGCGATCGCTCACACTTAGTAGTTATGGGAGCGACACGCGATTACTCAAAGGCGGCGTGTTTTTCCAATTCAATAGCTAGTTCAATTCCGAAATTGCCACAAACAAAGCTGTAGTTGTTCATGGTACAGGGAGTACAGAGGGTGCAGGGCAAGAAGTTTCCTCTTCTTCCCCTGCTTTCTTGTCATCCTGTCGCTTGAAACCCAAAAGAAAAAAGCTTGGGATTTTGAACAATTATGCATGGACATAGGACGTTAATATAGAGTTTGACTAGATTGGCAAAACTAGGGTAATAGAAGCGTGCTATCTACACTCATTACTGACTTCCGCATCATCTTTGAACGCGATCCAGCTGCTCGTAACTGGTTGGAAGTATTGTTTTGCTACCCCGGTTTGCAAGCTCTACTCTTACACAGGTTAGCTCATTGGCTGTATAGCATTCGTATTCCCTTTATCCCCCGCCTGATTTCCCACATCGCTCGATTTTTGACCGGAATTGAAATCCATCCTGGTGCAGTGATTGGACATGGTGTTTTTATTGACCACGGGATGGGTGTGGTGATTGGGGAAACGGCGATTGTCGGAGACTATAGCCTGATTTATCAAGGTGTCACCCTCGGCGGTACAGGTAAAGAATGCGGTAAGCGCCATCCTACCTTGGGGGAAAATGTTGTCGTTGGAGCTGGAGCCAAAGTATTGGGCAATATCGAAATTTGTAACAATGTCCGTATTGGTGCTGGCTCAGTTGTATTGCGTGATGTGCCACCCGACTGTACTGTGGTTGGCGTTCCTGGTCGAATTATCTATCGCGCTGGCGTTCGAGTCAACCCACTAGAACACGGAAGTTTACCAGATGCTGAAGCCCAAGTGATACGTGCTTTAGTAGACAGGCTTGAGCAACTTGAACAACAAATTCAACAGTTGCAACAAACACAGCAAAAAATTTCATTTTCTTCTCTTAACCCAGCATTTCAAACACCTAGCGTCTCAAATTCCCATATATTAACTGATGAGGCATCTTTGGCAGAAACGCGCAAGAGTTGCCGCTTGGAAAATAAGCTCATAGAAGAGTTCTTGGATGGATCTGGGATTTAACAAGTAAGCAAGTTCTATCATGTTCGCTTAATTGTCCATAAGAAAACTTATTTGTAGTAAGGACAAGAGTCCTTGCTTTGTCGGTAAAGAGGACTAAAGTCCAATACGCTTGGTGATAAGAGTTAATCCTCCCTAACCCTCCTTAAAAAGGAGGGAATTAAGCCCCCCAATGCATCGGGGGTTGGGGGGAGCTTCCGTAACCGAACACCACTAACTGAACTGTATTGGACTTCTTGCATTCATTCCAAAAAAAAGAATAATGAACCATAGATGCACACAGATGGACACAGATGGAACTCACATTCCGCAATCTTGTCTATTGGACTAAAGTCCTTACTACGAACTTCCGCACTGAAAAAAGCCAAGAAACTTATTTCTTGGCTCTTTTTCTTTGCTAGTTTTAGTACATACAACTGTTCGGAAGCCCAAAGAATTCATATAGCGCAACTCCATTGAATGAAGTAATTATTTATCTGTGTCCATCTGTACGGCAGTTGCGGGACTCGGGGGGAACCCCAACGCCAGTCACCTGCACTGGCTTCTCCGTCTGAGCGTGCTGGCTCCGCAACGCACGCAAGAGTCCATCTGTGGTTCATTATTTCTTTCTGTATCTTGCCCAATTGCAAACCGCCATAATTTCGGTGACAGATAAGTCGAATATTATCTGGGGATAAACTAACATCTATTTTGTTGGGATCTATAACAATGTAGTCGTTACCCAGGGCATGGTATTTGTAGAAATCCATAAAAATGCGAGTTTTTATACTAAAAATGCTGTAATTTTAATACATAAGAGAGACAATTTCTTTCACTATTCCCGTAATATAAATTAAGGTACTTACTACATTTTTGCAACTTTAAAGAAAGCAGAAATTCTTCAGGGATTAATCGCAGTCGTAGACCAAGTGTGACCACGCAGATAAGACCAACGATTTTGGGGCTCGCCACGCAATTCTAGATGATCCACCTGAGTGGGATCAAACAATAACAGGCAAAAATTAGGTGGAGGATTAGCGGGATCAAGAAGAGGTGGTGAGAAAGCTTGTTGATAATCTCTAGGTTTTCCAGGATGGGGCCAAGCGAATTGTAAACGAGCATTGTCTGAAAGGTCTTGCCACGTTGACTGACGAGCTTTTTGCAGTTCTAAGTCAGGATGATTACCATCGATGAGACTCAGTTCTCCTGCTATGCGGAATTGCTCACGAGTGACGGTAAAATACCAGCAAGCTTCTGCCCAAGGCTTATAAAGTATTTGGTCGAATTTTTGACTGCGTGTATCTGTGATGATTTTCAGCAGATTGGTATCGCCTAGAAACCCCCGAAAAACAACAGTACGATTCGCGGGGCGTCCGTCAGTTTGGACAGTTGCCAGTTGAAAGTAGCGGGAGTGGGGCTGGCTACGATTGCGGTGCAAAGCACGGGCAAGGGGAGAACGCCAAGGGGCAACATTTACAATCCCTGATAGGGATTCACACATATCTACCCCCGTTTTATGCAATAAGATTTTTACTGGCTAGTTGCACATTATATACTTTTCCATCAATTAAACTCTATTTTCTTTCAACGAGAAAAGCTATAAAATTTTACCACAATGAGTGCTGCCCTACACGTAGCGCAAATTCAACAAATTTTCAATCTTTACCCTCTCATTCACTTGCCGTATAGTCATAATCTATGTCAGCGAGCAACAAGACTTGATTATGGTTCGTGAGCTTGAAAGAAAACGTCAGAGTGCAACATTTCCAGAAACTGCCCCAGCTGCTAACCCAGTATTTTTTAGAACCTACAGCCGCCGGAAAGAGGCTGGGGTGAGGGAGACTTGGGAGCAGGTGTGCGATCGCACCCTCCAAGCTTTCATCACTCTCGGGAAGCTACTCCCACATGAGGCTGATATCTTAGAGCGGATGCAACGAAACTTAAAAGCTTTACCCAGTGGGCGTTGGTTATGGGTTGGCGGTACAAATTGGCTAAAAGAGCAAAAAAACTTTTCTGGAGCGTACAATTGTACATCTACCAACCTGCAAGACTGGAGCGCTTTTGGGTTAATGGTGGATTTAGCAATGATGGGGTGTGGGACTGGAGCAGTTCTAGAACCACAATATATTAACCAGTTACCCCCGATCCGCAATCGTCTTCAAGTACAAGTGCGGGGTGAGATTGGTAGTACTCCTGTTGATCAGCGTCGTGAGGAGACAGAAGTCAAAATACAAGGCAATCTCGTCACTATTTACGTTGGCGATAGCCGTCAAGGTTGGGTGAAATCATATCAAAGCCTATTGGAACTCTCAACTGATGAACGCTTTTGTGGAGACGTTCAAGTCATTGTTGATATTAGCGACGTACGTCAAGCAGGAGAGCCTCTCAATGGCTTTGGAGGGGTTGCTAATCCTGTAAAATTGCCTGGGCTGTATGAGCGTTGTGCATCGATCCTGAATAAAGCTGTGGGACGACAGTTAAATTCCGTTGAATGCTGTTTGTTGATTGATGAAGCAGCTGTCACAATTGTCGCAGGTAATATAAGAAGATGTCTACCTGAAGACGCCTTGGTTCATACTTCCAAAGGTCTGATTTCCATTCGTAATGTCCAAGTGGGTGACTTAGTGCAAACCCCCTTGGGATTTCGGCGAGTAGTCGATAAATTTGACCAAGGATTTCAGGATGTTTATGAAATTGAAACCAACGCTACCTACCCAAGGGCAACTTTAAACCATAGACAAGCAGTTCTTGCAGATGGTAAAGGGGGGATTGTCTGGAAGTCAGTGGCAAGTTTAGTAGAGGGCGATCGCCTCTTACACAATACACAAGTACTACCAGGTACAGTGACGCATTTACCTGTTGACTTTACAGAAAAAAGACCATCTCAAAGTCGAACCGCTAAGTCGTTTATTATTCCCGATCTGACACCGGAAGTCGCTTGGCTGATAGGCTTTACCCACGGTGATGGCTATGTTGCTCTTGGTCGCAATAAGCATGATAAACCGTACGGTCGTGTTGAATGGGCAATGAACAGTTCAGATACAGAACTTACGGCAGGAATTCAAGCCAAAATAGATTCTGCTTTAGCTTTATTTGGGCTGACTGCTAGTCACAGCATAACTAAGGGTGAAAACACTGCCAAATCAATCTGCTCATCCATCAGATTGGCAGAATATTTCCATCGGTATATTAAGCAGCCTAATGTTCCTCTGGAAGTTCCCAGTTTTATTCTCCAGGGTTCAGTAGATATCCGAGCAGCTTATCTGGCAGGATTAATGGATAGCGATGGTGCTGTTAATAACCGCCCACCGCAACTAGTTACGACAGTTTACCGCTCATTTATCAGACAAGTTGCAGCAGTTTTATCCAGCTTGGCGATCGCTGGTAGAATGACGATCACTCATCCTCAAAAGCAGGGATGGCAAGCTAAGTACAACCTTACCATTCCAGCCCTGAAAGAGCGTTACAACGCTCTTATTGCTCCACATAGCATTCAGGGACAGATCAAACAAGGATTGAAAATGTACGGCTTCACCGTTCCGGGTGTCATCATGCGAGAGGCTTACACTTATAGTGAGATGCGAGAAATGGGATTTCAAGGCTCGCGCCTGATGGATGCCAACTATGAACGCTATATTGCTGAGTCGGACATTTCACTGGATATTCCAGTTACCGTCAAAGGGTTGGGCAGTTACGATCATGTCCAAACTTATGACATTGAAGTCGAAGAAGCTCATTGCTTCTACTGCGATGGCTACCTAACGCATAACAGTGCTGGTATGCGCCAAGGTTTCAGTGAGGATCATTTGTTTGCAGATGCTAAGAACAATCTTTGGCAGCAGGATGAAAATGGCAACTGGCGCATTGATCCAGAGCGTGATGCTCTAAGAATGGCAAACCACACAAGAGTTTTTCACCAAAAGCCCACATTACAAGAATGTCTTGATGCTGTCCGCAAACAGTATTACAGCGGCGAAGGTGCAATTCAATGGGCTGGTGAAGCGATAGCTAGAGCTAACTGTGACCTTTTGAGAAATCATGAACAAAAAGTGGATTTTCTCAAAGCATACGCTGAGGGAAAAGCCAAAGATTGGTTGCAGGAGAATTATCCTCAAATTCCTGAAAGTGAGTTAGAGCATCGTTTGGCTCGCTATGGTTTAAACCCGTGTGGTAGATAGTTTTGCCTCACGTTAAAAACCGGAGAAATTCGGTGAACCCTGCGATTGGGAATACCGAGGTAATTAGAGGAACTAAAGCACCTTTGACACCGTACAGACTAGAGAGTGAACCTTTTTAAACCATAAATAAACACTTATTGTTGGGTTTTAAAAAGAATATAATCTGGGTTTTACCTCCGTTCTTAAGAACGGCTCCACGAGTCTCCGGCTACTAATGCTATCGTCAATCATTAGTAGAAAATATAGTCGGATCTACGAGGAATTAGGAACTCGTAGAACTAGGGGATAAAAAGCCTCTAGGGTAACAAAAATGGAAATTATTGGCTCGAATTTCCACTGCAACTTGGCAGAAATTCACCTAAATCAAATAGACCCAAATAACTACAAAGAACAGGAGGAGGCTTTCACAGCAGGTGCGCTCTCTGTAGCTGCACTTTTGCATCACAAATTTATTGAACCACGCTACCAGTACAGCCGTGAATTAGACCCAATTGTTGGTGTTTCTTTCACAGGCTTATTTGATTTCTTTGTTCAAGCTTTTGGGGTAGATTGGTTACGTTGGTGGGAACAAGGAAGACCTGCGACTGCTCAAGGATTGGCGTTTAAGCGTCAGGAGGAAGAATACCTAAGTTTTTGGAAAAATACTGTGCAGCGTGTTGTTTGGGATTACTGCGATCGCCACAATCTCAAACGTCCAAATCGCTGTACCACAGTTCAACCCAGCGGTACCAAGTCTTTATTAACAGGTGCTAGTCCGGGATGGCATCCGCCCAAAGCACAAAGATTTCTTCGTCGCATCACGTTCCGCAAAAATGATCCCGTAGCTTTAGCCTGTATTGACTACGGCTACAATGTCATACCTTCTCAATCCGACAAAGATGAACAAGGTAACTTGTTGAATGATCCCTTTGATCCCCGAGTCAGCGAATGGCTTGTGGAAATTCCAGTCTCTGTACTGTGGGCTGATTTACCAGGTGCTGATCAAATAGATATCAGTAAATTTAGTGCGATCGCCCAAATGGATTTCTATATGCAAGTGCAGAAATTTTATGTGACACATAACACCTCTGCCACCATTGAGCTACGGGAAAATGAAGTTGAACCGTTGGGAACTCGCATATATGAAACTATCAGAGATGATCAAGGCTACATTAGCGCCGCACTTCTAGCACGGTTTGACGATCTTCAAACTTTTCCTCGCTTACCATTTGAGCCAATAACAAAACAACAGTACGAACAGCTCATGAAAGAAGTGGAAATGCGTCGCCAAACCGAAGATTTTCATGCTGTTTTGAGCCGCTATGATTTCGGCGAGTTAATAGAAGCAGGACCAGCAGGTTGTGACTCTGATAAATGCATGATGCCTGAACAAACTTCAATGTAAATACAATTGAGATGAACAGCGGTGGTTGTGTTGGGAATGTTTTACCACCGCTTATTCTATTCCTACATAGATGCCATAGATGCACTCCCAGCTTTTCTCACCATAAAGTCCCCAAAGCTTCCAGAACCATAACAATCCTCACGAAGGCATAGCTCCACACGTTACGATCGCTTTAATAGTCCTAGTTTTTAATTAAGTACCAGGAGATTTTTCATGTTCATTGATGAATTAACACCCATATTTAAACAATTCACCCAGCACCCAGTCTCATTTCTGGGCGGTTTCGTCTCTGGTTTGCTTCGACTCAGCCTTGCTGACGATCCCGTTAAAAGCTGGCTCGACCAACAACGCGGTTCAACAACCTACAGGAATTCAACGACTGAACCCACTCAGGCACATAATGGCAAAACTGGTGGTCCTCAGTCGATTAGCATTGATTGACCACTCCCCGGACTTCTAGTCCAGAGATTCTAAAAGAATGCTGCGCGGTGTTTTTAACCCACCGCGAGGCTTCTTCTTAGTAGCCCGCAAGGATTGGGGGTTTGGCAATCTAAAACGACGCTCAATTGCGTGTTTAAGCGTGATTGTTGGCACGTATAGCTCTGGGAGTTCCCCACGCCAGTGTTAGGGGATAATTTCTTTGTTGGAAATCCCTTTAGTGTATAAAAAATTATACCTATTCTTTGTTATTGCAAGATATTTGCTAGGGCGCTTTGCTCGTCTACTCGATGTATTAAGACCTTGTTAACTGCTTACTTGCCTCCTTCTAAAGAGGAGTGTGCAGTTCATCTCAGGTATGATAAGTATTTCATTTCAGCCAAATGATAATACGAAAATTTCAAAATTGAAAATTCCGCATCTGCATAAATAGGTATTTTTCTTAATTGAAAGTTAGAAAAAATTAAACAAAATTTTATTAACCATAAAAGATATCAGCACATATAAGCCAAGCTGATTTGAACCTTTAGGTGTTTGTAAAATCTCATACTTTGAAAATTGACGCAATCAGTTATGATCTGTAGCGTATGCGAAAATTCAGCATGACCACTGGTTGACTTGTAAGAAGACGCAACCTCCTTGGTTGCTTTGCTCCTACAATCTTTGCCGTTGGTGAATCAGACGAGACGAAAGCAATTCCTGCTATTTGTTTTAGCTGTTTTCAAGCTGAACTCTTCGCTCTTTGTTGCGACTTACGTGATTCACATGACTATTTACGTTGGAAATCTCTCCTACCGCGCCACAGAAGCAGATTTAAAATTAGTATTTGCAGAATATGGCGAGGTCAAAAGAGTTGTGTTACCTACTGACCGTGAAACCGGACGATTACGCGGTTTTGCCTTTGTTGACATGAGCGAAGATGCCCAAGAGGACGCTGCCATTACAGAGTTAGATGGAGCTGAATGGATGGGTCGCCAACTTAGAGTTAATAAGGCTAAACCCCGCGAGGAGGAGCGACAAGGTAGTTGGGTGAAAAGATAATAGTCTTAAGAGCGATGAAATACAATAGTAGCAAATTGTTTTCTAGTTATGCAAGCTATTAAGCGCTGAAATATCTAGAAAAAATCAATAAAACAATTTGATCAAGTTATGTCCGACGAGTTGTGACTGCTAGCTCATAGTCATAACTCGTCGGTTTGTAAAATGCTAAAGTATAGTTAGCAACGTTCAACCGAATTGGAGTGCAGGGTTTGCTGCTTTTCGTTTTTTCCATTGTTCTATGAGTCTGCCCAGCGAGCGGGGAGATGATGACAAGTTAACATAGTAAAAAATGTTTTTTTCGTCTACAGGTGCGCTGCTCGCTTGATTGGATAAATATACCTATGGAATTATTTATGGCGAGATACCATTGTGTTTAAATTTCCATTTAGACTAGGTAGACTTGCTCAAGTATAGCATTCCAAGCTGGTGAATTAGCCTTGGATAGACCTACAGGTGATTGATTTCTTTAGTTTATCTAAAATCACATTTAGATTGTCAAATTACCTTTCTAAGATAGAGGCAGCAACCACAAGTTGCAACGCACGGGATGAACCCAACAAACACCTAGTCTCTAGGGAGAATAAAAAATGGCTAAAGTGCCGGAATCTTTAGAGTCGGTAAGCAGCGAAGTCGTAGACAAGGCGTTAGATCGTGATTGTACAACATTATCCCGTCATGTCCTACAGCAACTTCACAGCTTTTCGCCCGAAGCGCAAGATCTGAGTGCGCTGATGAATCGGATCGCCCTTGCTGGCAAACTGATTGCTCGTCGCCTCAGCCGCGCAGGCTTAATGGAAGGGGTTCTCGGATTTACAGGGGAAGTCAATGTGCAAGGAGAATCCGTCAAAAAGATGGATGTCTATGCCAATGATGTCTTTATCTCGGTTTTCAAGCAAAGCGGTTTAGTCTGTCGCTTAGCTTCCGAAGAAATGGAAAACCCCTACTACATTCCGGAAAACTGCCCGATAGGTCGCTACACTCTTTTGTATGACCCAATTGATGGCTCATCGAACACTGATACAAATCTCAGTTTGGGTTCCATCTTCGCGATTCGGCAACAGGAAGGAAACGACCTCAATGGTGAAGCAGCTGACCTGCTAGCTGCTGGGCGCAACCAAATTGCCGCCGGCTACATATTGTATGGTCCCAGCACGATGCTGGTCTATACTATTGGTAAGGGAGTTCATTCGTTTACCCTCGACCCCAGCTTAGGAGAGTTTATCCTCACGGAAGAAAATATCCGAATTCCTGATCACAGTTCCATATACAGCGTCAACGAGGGTAATTTTTGGCAGTGGGATGAACCGATTCGGGAATACGTCCGCTACGTTCACAGAACAGAAGGCTACACCGCTCGCTATAGTGGGGCAATGGTAAGTGATATCCACAGAATTTTGCTTCAAGGCGGTGTGTTTCTCTACCCTGGTACACTTTCCAAACCAGAAGGTAAACTGCGCTTGCTTTATGAATCCGCTCCCCTAGCCTTTGTCATTGAGCAAGCAGGTGGTCGCGCTACTACGGGACACATGGAAATCTTAGACGTGGTAGCGAAACAACTCCACCAGCGCACGCCTTTGATTATTGGAAGCCCAAAAGATGTCGCAAAGGTGGAGTCTTTTATTAACAACAGTCACTCTTGAATGTGAAAAGATCAGTCTTGGGTGCAGCAAGCACAGAAGGCATGAGTGAGTGGTTAGTGGTTAGCAGTTATTGGTTAATGGTTAGTAGTTATTGGGAAGTCAAACAACGAACAACCAATAACCAACAACTAACAGCCTGACAAACGTTACTTAAACACATCATTAGCAGGAGTTAAACGAATACAGGTATGGCAACTAATCAACTACTAGAGATTAAAAAGTACGGTCAAAGTATCTGGATGGATAATTTGAGCCGTGATATTATTCAATCTGGCGAACTGAAAGACCTGGTTGAAAATAAGGGAATCTGCGGGATCACGTCAAATCCAGCCATCTTTGAAAAAGCGATCGCCGGAAACGCGATTTATGATGCCGATATTGAAGCGGGGATCAAGGCTGGATTACCGACATACAAAATTTATGAATCCCTAGCTTTTGCAGATATCCGTAACGCTTGTGACATCCTACGCCCTGTTTATGACGCAACTGAGGGATTAGATGGTTATGTGAGCATCGAAGTCCCACCAACTATTGCTCATGATACCGAAGCAACAATCAAAGAAGCCCGCCGCTATTACCAAGAAGTTGGTCGGGAAAACTTGATGATTAAAATTCCCGGCACAGAGGCAGGTTTGCCAGCAGTTGAGCAGGTAATATCGGAAGGAATCAGCGTTAACGTTACCTTGCTGTTCTCGGTTCAAAGCTACGTGAACACAGCTTGGGCTTACATTCGCGGCTTAGAAAAACGGGTTGCACAAGGTCAAGACATTAGCAAGATTTCGTCTGTAGCGAGCTTCTTCCTCAGCCGGATTGACAGTAATATTGACGGTAAGATTGACGCCAAATTGAAAAAAGGCGTTGATGACATTACCCAAGAAGCTAAGCTCAAAGATGTCAAAGGAAAAGTGGCGATCGCCAACGCTAAAATTGCTTACCAGGAATACAAAAAGATTATTCAGACTGAGCAATGGAAAGCATTGTCCGCCAAAGGTGCTAACGTGCAACGCCTCCTGTGGGCAAGCACCAGCACCAAAGACCCCAGCTACAGCGACGTCATGTATGTCGATGAGTTGATTGGTCCCGACACAGTGAATACCCTGCCACCTGCGACGATTGAAGCTTGTGCTGACCACTGCAACGTCGCCAGCCGCGTTGACACAGCTGTGGAAGAAGCTTATAACCTGATAGAAAGCCTCAAAGACCCAGACATCAACATCGATATCAACAAAGTGATGGACGAATTGCTCGTTGATGGTATCGATAAGTTTGTCAAGCCCTTTGAATCGCTGATGGGTTCTCTAGAAACCAAAGTTAGACAGTTGTCGCCAGTGTAATAACGTTAGTCGATAGTGGTTAAATGTATAGACGCGCCGTGGCGCGTCTCTACAGCTATGACGCTCTGGACAACCAAGAATTCCCAAATCCCAATCTCTCATCGCAAATCTCACATCTAAAAATCCAAAATTGTTATGGTCAGTCTGCTAGAAAATCCGCTGCGGGTTGGTCTGCAACAGCAACGGATGCCCGAACCTCAGATCATAGTTATCTTTGGTGCTTCCGGCGACCTTACTTGGCGTAAACTGGTACCAGCACTTTACAAACTGCGACAAGAACGGCGCATTCCACCAGAAACCACCATTGTTGGTGTTGCACGTCGGGACTGGAGCCACGAATACTTCCGCGAACAGATGCGCAAGGGCATGGAAGAAGCTCATGGCGGTGTCGGTCAGGAGGAACTCTGGCAAGACTTCTCCCAAGGTCTGTTCTACTGCTCTGGTGATATCGACAAGCCTGAAAGTTACCAGAAACTGAAGAATTTCTTAAGTGAGTTAGACGAGAAAAGGGGAACACGCGGAAACCGAATGTTCTACCTGTCTGTTGCGCCGAATTTCTTTGCAGAAGCAATCAGGCAGCTTGGCTCAGAGGGGATGCTGGAAGACCCGTACAAACATCGTCTAGTGATTGAAAAACCCTTTGGCCGGGACTTGGCTTCTGCCCAAAGTCTTAACCGAGTGGTACAGAAATATTGCAAAGAACAGCAAGTCTACCGGATAGACCACTATCTCGGAAAAGAAACAGTTCAGAATCTACTGGTGTTTCGCTTTGCCAATGCGATTTTTGAACCCCTGTGGAATCGTCAATTTGTTGACCACGTTCAGATTACTGTAGCAGAAACCGTGGGAGTTGAAGACCGCGCCGGATATTATGAAAGCTCCGGCGCGCTGCGAGATATGTTGCAAAACCACCTCATGCAACTTTTCTTATTCACCGCGATCGAGCCTCCCAATGCCCTAGATGCCGACAGCATCCGTACGGAAAAAGTCAAGGTACTCCGGGCGACCCGATTAGCTGATGTCCAAAATTTGCACCGTTCTGCAGTCCGGGGTCAGTATAGTGCTGGGTGGATGAAGGGTAAACCCGTCCCAGGGTATCATGAGGAACCAGGAGTTAATCCAAATTCCACGACACCCACTTATGTGGCGGTGAAGTTTCTGGTTGACAACTGGCGCTGGCAAGGAGTTCCGTTCTACTTGCGTACTGGTAAGCGGATGCCAAAAAAAGTGAGTGAGATTTCGATCCACTTCCGCGAAGTTCCTTCTCGGATGTTTCCATCTGCCGCCCAACAAATGGCTGGTAACATTTTGGCAATGCGGATTCAGCCTAATGAAGGAATTTCTCTACGCTTTGAAGTCAAGATGCCAGGAGCGGAATTCCGTACCCGTTCCGTTGACATGGACTTTACTTATGGTTCTTTTGGTATCCAAGCAACTTCCGATGCCTATGACCGCCTGTTTTTAGATTGTATGATGGGCGATCAAACATTATTCACACGGGGAGACGAAGTCGAAGCGGCATGGCAGGTAGTGACACCAATCCTTTCTGTTTGGGATGCACCCGCAGATCCAGCATCGGTTCCCCGGTATGAAGCTGGTACTTGGGAACCAGCGGAAGCGGAATTGTTGATTAACCAGGATGGTCGCCGCTGGCGCAGATTATAGATTTGTAGTTAGTAGTTAGTAGTTAGTCGCTAGTATAACAACTAACTACTAACTACTAACAAATAATAACTCATAACTAACAACTAACAATCCCAAATCCAAAATTAGCTATGACTTCCCAAGCTCCTACGATTTTTTCACTTCAGGCTCCCAAAGATGTTTCGCTCTCAGATATTGAAGCGGAACTGAGCCGCATTTGGCAAAGTTACGGCATTGCCGGTGAAGACGGTGCGCTTCCTGCAGCCACTCGCGCCACAACATTTAGTTTAGTGGTTTACGAACCCGAAGAAACCCAGTATCTATTGGCTACTTTGGGATTTTACAAAGGTCCGATTGATGGCATTCTCGGTCCGCAGATGAAAACAGCACTACGAGAAGTGCAGAAAACCTATGGTCTGACTGAGACTGGAACAGCAACAGATGAAACCTTGGGCGTCTTGCGCGAAGAACTCACCAAACGTCATGGCAATGGGGCTACCGCAGACAACGGTTCTGGTGGTACGTCCTATGTTGCAGATACCAGCAGCCCCCGACTTGCTGATGAAATTGCCAGCCGTAACCCCTGCCGTATTATTGCCCTGACTCCCATAGCTGGCGAAGATGTCGGGGTGAAGGCTCAAGTCTCTGCCTACTGCCCAATTCAAAAGCAGTCCGCAAGTACACTCGTCTGCTGCGAGTACATTACTCTGACAGGAACCGCTGCTGCTTTGGAACGGATCGGTGGCATGATTCCGGCATTGTTGATAGGTGGCTTGCCCAAGTTTCTCTGGTGGAAAGCAACGCCAGACCCCAGCAATCCTTTATTCAAGCGATTAGCGGCAGTATGCAACAATGTTATTGTAGATTCCTGCTACTTCAACAAGCCAGAAACTGATTTGCTCAGCTTGCAAGAGTTGGTAGAATCTGGTGTACCTCTAGCTGACCTCAACTGGCGTCGTCTTTCAGGATGGCAGGAGTTAACAGCTGAGGCTTACGACGCACCCCAACGTCGTGCTGCCCTTACAGAGGTAGATAGAATCAACATTGATTACGAAAAAGGCAGCCCTGTACAAGCACTGTTGTTTTTGGGTTGGTTGGCAAGTCGCTTGCAATGGCAGCCGGTTTCTTATCAAAACGAAAGCGGAGATTATGAGATTACACGAATTCAGTTAGTTGCCCAAGATCAACGCCAAATAGAAGCCGAGTTAGCAGGAGTCCCAGTGGGTGATGTGGGTGAAGTTCCTGGCGATTTGATTGCCCTGCGCCTAAGTTCCACAAATCCACAGGCAAACGGCGGTACTCTGATCTGTTCGGAAACTGGTGGTTGTATGCGGATGGAAACACAAGGTGGTGCCCAGTCTAGTGGTGTGTTTCAACAGGTCACTTCACTTTCTGAACAAAAGGCAGAAGCTTTGCTAAGCCAGCAGGTGCAACGCTGGGGTCATGAGGCACTTTTTGAAGAAAGCCTTGGTGTCACAACCCAAATTCTCAAATTAGGGCTTAAGAAGTAACTTAAGAAGTAAAATTAAGGAGTTAGGAGTTTTGACTCTTAACTCCTTAATAGAAATTTATGGCTTTAGTTATTGCGGGAGAACGCAGTGGGGTGGGTAAGACGACTGTCACGCTCACCCTTTTAGCGTCTTTATGTCAACGAGGTGTACAAGTACAATCTTTCAAGGTTGGTCCGGACTACATTGACCCGATGTTTCATCAGCACGTTACGGGTCTTGCTTGTCGTAATTTAGACTGCGTACTGACATCGGAAGCTTATGTAAAGCAATGTTTTGCTAAGCACGCTGACATAAGTGAATATGCGTTAGTAGAAGGGGTGATGGGGCTATTTGATGGAGTCACCCCACCCCAACCCCTGCCCTTATCAAGGGGAGGGGCAAATGATTTTGCTAGTACAGCTCATATTGCACGGCTTTTGGATTTGCCTGTGGTGCTGGTGCTTGATTGCAGCAGGTTGTCTGGTTCTGTGGCTGCGATCGCACACGGTTATTGTTCGTTTGACAACAGAGTGAAGATTGCAGGAGTGGTACTGAATCGAGTGGGAAGCGATCGCCACCTATCCCTTCTCAAGGATGCCCTGGAACCCCTACAATTACCAATTCTTGGGGTGTTGCGACGTGAGGATAACATCACAATTCCTGATCGCCATTTGGGTTTAGTACCAACAGTAGAACTCCCCCAACTACGTGCTGTAATTGACCGACTTGCCCATTTGGGCGACACTTGCTTTGACTGGGAACGTTTATTACCATTGTTGCGGGCTAGGGACTGGGAACAGAGGAAAGAATCTGCTTCATCCCTAATCGCTAGTCCCCAATCGCTTATTGAATCCAAAATCCCAAATCCAAAATCCCAAATCAGGATAGCCGTAGCCCGCGATCGCGCTTTCAATTTTTACTACCAAGACAATCTTGATTTGCTGCAACAATTGGGTACAGAACTCGTTTTCTGGAGTCCTTTGGAAGATGCTGGACTACCAGAGGACGTGCAAGGAATGTATTTTGGCGGTGGTTTTCCAGAAGTCTTTGCCCAACAACTAGCAGAAAACGCCAATGCTCGCTATACAGTAAAAACAGCAATCCTCTCTGGAATGCCCACAATAGCTGAGTGTGGAGGATTAATGTATCTATGCGAGCAAATAATCGATTTTGAAGGAAAATCGTGGTCAATGGTAGGAGTGTTGCCCACAACAGCCGAGATGGGTGGGCGTCTTACCTTGGGGTATCGTCGAGCCGTTGCTTTACAAAATAGTTTGGTAGTACGCGCAGGTGCAACCGTTTACGGGCATGAGTTTCATCGTTCCCGTTTAATTTCAAATCCTAGTACACCTTTGTTTCAAACTTATCGCTTTGATTGCGAAGAATCTACAGGAGAAGAGGGCTGGAATTTGCTTCCGTCTCTACACGCTTCTTATATTCACCAGCATTGGGGAGAGAGTCCAGAAATTCCACAAGGGTTTTTAAAAAAGTGTCAGGTATTTAAATTTACTTAAACTATACATAGTGCGATCGCTTGGAAGGGTGACACTATATACAGCACGTTGCAAGTAAATGAAGTACAACGCGCTTTGTCTAAAAGCCGAGACACTAAGCCCTTTTTACTTCTGAGTTCTGAATTCTGCTGTATCTACTATACATCATCAAGAGAATCCAAAGTTAACAACAAAATCTCTTCTCCTGAATCTGAGTTATTAACAAACTGAAATAAAATACGATTGCTATAGTCAATAGAACACGATCATATACCCTCTAAATCACCTTTCAGTTTTTGAGTGTGTAAACTGGGATAAAAAGGATCTTCACATAGTTTTTGTAGTGTTTATTCAACTTGAGAACGTAATTGTGGATTTTGACGTACTAAACGTTTCAAAGCACGAGCAAATGCAGAACTCCAAACTAAATTCTTCAATCTTCTAACTCCGCCATCAAATCTGCAACAGAACACCGCCGCACATTTCCCTGTTCATAATCATGTTGTGCTTGTGCAACTTCCTTTAATAACTCCGCATCGTCTATGTTGATTGAGGCGCTTGGTAATACAGCAGAATTCAGAACTCAGAAGTCAGAAGTCAGAAGTAAAAAGGGCTTAGTGTCTCGGCTTTTAGACAAAGCGCGTTGTACTTCATTTACTTGCAATGTGCTGTAATATCTATCAGCAAAATCTGAGCATCTATATCTAATGCTTCTACAGCTTCAATGACTTTTTGAAATGTAGATGTTTTTTCTATCATCGCCTTCAGGACGCTTAGTGTGAGTGATGTTGAGCGATCGCCATCTATCTCTTCTTGCTGAACTCACTAGTTTAGCATAGGTGTTTTACGAATTCGCGAACAGTGTCTTTGTACTGATCTACCCCAAAACTGAGTTTAGTTGATAGCTCTCAACATCTCAGTTAGCTTCCGAAGAGGACACATTAAGTGAGGTTAAAGATAACCTAATAGTAGAAAAATAGAACAAGGATTTTGAATTTTATTCGTGTTTTCGTGAACTTTTGTTCAAACAAAGTTTACCGTTATTTTACATAAAATACAACAAATTACTTATATTTATCTGTTAATATTACTACTTAAATACATCATTGAAAATTACACTTATACCGTCCTAACACTAAAGCGGTTGTTAGAGGTATTTAAGTGCAAATTACAAGTATTTGGGTGCAAATAAGTTGCATTATCTACCCAGTTAAAGAATAACTGCAGACACAGCAGAGTAAACGCTTTGAATTTTCAAGGCACATTTATGCTGCTTACAGATTTTTATACGGCAACTTAGCCAACCTAATCACCAAATATAGGCAAAGAATTGTATGAAGCGACGCTTAGCTTTTGTTCAGCATTGTGTACTGTTCGCTACGCCACTCATAGCTGGTTCTGTCTTAGGAACTGCACCGAGTCAAGCTGCTACTTTTGCTTACTCTGGAGGAGATTTCAATTTTACCAACATTAATCAAACACCATTAGGAATTGGAACTGAGACTAACACCGACACCCTTGCTATTGGTAATGGTGGTAATGTAGATACTTTCGCTCAAGCAGGTGCAGTTTTTCTAGTTTCTCCACCAAAAGCATCCACTTCAGGTTTGAGCGTAGCCTTGGGCGAGAACAAAGATTACCTAGGAGAGGCGGAAAGTCAAAGTAAAGTTATTGGTAATTTTGTTGTAGAGGCAAATACACCTTTTTCTTTTGACTTTACAGCAAATTTAGACTTGGAAACATCAATAGATAATCCACCAGCAGAAAATGCAAGAGCAGCTGGAGATATATCTTTCAAATTAATCGACACTACGAATAACAGTGTCTTAGACTTCTTCAGCCTTACGGGAAATTTAGCGACTCAAGGTGATAACGACTTTATCGCATATCAAAAAAGCGACAATGTTACTGTAAGGGAGCTAGCAGTCCCCGCATCTGAGTTTGGAGGAAATCAAGAATATGCTACGGCTTCTCTTGGAGGTTCTCTGCAACGCTCTTTTACCAACAAAACAAATCTGGCTTTAGTACAGGTTAAGAGCAATAGAACTAGAGTTACAGCACCTGAACCTTCCAGTACTCTAGCTTTACTCTGTTGTGGTAGCGTTATTGGTCTTATCGCCAATGCTAAACGTAAAGCAATGACCTCAGCACGCTCATTAAAAGAAAACCTAGCTGCTAAAGGTTGAGCAGTTGCTAACGGATAACGGTTAATAGCTACAGTGACTAAAAGCAATAATATATTGCTTTTGGTCAATTTCATAGCTGCTTACAAATCTATTATTAATCTTGCTTTTCTCAACAGATATTGCAGTGCTGTCTCTTGTTTAGAAATAATATCAGCTGTAGCAGCCATTCCAGCTTGAAGATGGCATTCATATCCGCTACGTCCAAATGTTAGTGTTTCCGGTTTTACTGTGACTTCAAAGTAGCTAGCACCAGCAGTTGAGGAACTCGTTGCTAGAGTACCTGAATTGCTTCCAGATGTAATGGCGTCTGGAGAAATAGCGCTGACAGTACCTTTGAGAGTCCCGTAATCAGGATAGGGACAAGCATCAACTCGTAATTGCACTTTTTGATCAACTGCGACTTTTTTTATGTCAGCAGGAGGAATCATGGCTTTAATAACTAGAGGAGCATTAAGAGGCACAATTTGGGCAATAGGTTCGCTAGTACGCACAACTTGACCAGGGTTGTACACATTTAGCTTAAGAATAACACCGTTAGTGGTGGCACGAATTATGCTACTTTTGAGTTGAGTATCAAGTTGTTGGATGTCTTTTCGAGATTGGTTTATTTGGTTTTGTATTTCAGCTCGCCGCTGAATTAAGGCTTCTTTTTCTTTGAGCAAAGTCGCGATCGCTGCTTCACCTTTAGCAATTTCTTGGTCAATCCGTTTTTTTGCTATGTCAACCGTTGCGTAGCTGGGATTAAGAGCGGCTTTAGTTGATTGAATTTTGGCTTTAGCGATATCAACAGCTTTTTGTTGACTTTGTAGTGTTAATTTTACTTGTTCAACAGCTAGTTTTTTCTGTTCAAATTCACGCCGACCAACTGCTCCGGTTTGTGACAACTGCTCATAGCGATCGCGATCTACGATAGCAAACTCTAAATCTACCTTGGCTTTTTGCAAATCAACTTCTGCTTTTTGCAAATTTGCTTCTGCAGCTACTGAGTCGCTTGTCGTTGTAATTTCTCGTTCTTGATATTCTCGCTGATTACGTGCCAATTCCGTTTTCGCAGAAGAAATTATCTGTTCTATAACTCTCTTTTCAGCAACAATCTGAACATCTAAAGTTTTGATTTGAGCATACATTTGAATCAGTTGTAACTTGCTCTGCTCAATATTGCCTTTAACCTGGCTCTTTTTTATTTGCAGTTGCTCATCATTAAGGAGGGCGATTCTATCTCCCTGCTTGACTATTTGATTTTCTTTGACAAAAATCTGTTTAACAGTTCCTTCTATTTCTGGTTGCACGAGCCGAAGTTCCCCTGTGGGACGCACATTAGCACTAGCTTTCACTGTGACATTGTATTTTACAGACCAAGCGAGGCTAAACGCAGCACCGACAGTTCCAACAAGAAAAACTCCAGCTAAAGATGTCCAAGGACTAATAGGAGGGAGAAACCCGTCAGTTTGAATCGAGGGAATTTGAAGCGAGGAGAGAAGCTTTTGTTTCTCGATATACATAATTGCTACTTAGTCTGCTAAATTTCTTCTATAAGCCAATACGGTTCAGTTAAGGATTTTAGTGGCATTCGCGTTCTCTGTAGAGACGCTTCAAACAGCGCGTCTCTACAATGTGGTTCTACTAAGGATTTTCGTCTTATCTGAACCGTATTGTTCTATAAGCGATTCGCCATGAGCTAAAGTATTAAAAAGTCCAAATGGTCTCCTTCTTTTGAGTGTAAATCCTCCAGAGAGCCTTGAAGTTTTAACTTTCCTTGATCTAACAACACAACCCAATCAGCGCGATTAATGACTTTGGGACGATGGGTAATCAAAATCGTGGTTTTACCGCGACGATGTTTAAACAGTTTATCCAGCACAAGGTTCTCACTCACTGGATCGAGTCCAGAGGTAGATTCATCTAAAATGAGGATTGCTGGATCTGTGGCGATCGCTCGTGCTATTGCTAGTCGTTGACGTTGTCCACCAGAAATATTTGCGCCAAATTCACCTAAAATAGTTTGATATTTGTCGGGTAGTTTACTAATAAATGCATCAGCTTCAGCAATTTGGCAAGCTCGCACAATCTGCTCAAAACTTAAGTGGGGTGCTCCTAAGCGAAAGTTTTCAATAATGGAACGACTCCAAAAGTGAGCGTCTTGAGGAACTAAAATCACTTGTTGACGCAGACAATCAAGAGCAAGGTCATCTAAGTTATAAAGTCCAATACGAATATTACCAGATTGCAGTGGATATAACCCGGCAATGATTTTAGCTAGACTGCTTTTCCCACAACCAGATTTACCAATGAGAGCTACAACTTTACCGCCAGGAATTGTTAAAGAAAAGTCTTCTAATAAATCAAGCCGACCTGCATAGTGAAACTTGACTTTAGTACAAACAATATCAGCATTTCCTTGTATTTTTACAAACTGCTTTTTCCCGTCGCCTTGATTTTCTGGGGTAGCATCTATAACTTCTGTCAAGCGTTGTGTTGCAGTTTTTGCACGTGTAAATTGATCGACAAAACTAATGATAGTACTAATCAACCCCAGGAAATTACCGTTCATCGAGTTAAATGCTAGCAATTGCCCGATACTTAAATTCTCCGCTGGGTTACTCACCAAATTACCGCCAAACCATAGTAAAACAATACTGCCAATACCAGAAACCAAACCAGAGAAAGTATTGTTGATAATGCTAATCTGAACAGTCCGGAGTGTGACGCTAGCAAGACGACCAAATCGGTTTTGGAATTCATCCCAAAATTGGGGTGCAGCTGTAGTTGTTTTGAGAGTGAGTGCGCCTTTAAATGTTTCTACTAAAATGCCTTGTGTTTCTGCTTCTGTGACTAAAAGTTCACGGGTTTTTTCCCGTAAAGTAGGCTGAAATACTATCGTAGATAAACTCATCACCACAGAGATGAACATTGCTACTACAGTCAGTTTCCAGCTATAGAAAATCATCAAACTCAAAGAAATGACCGCAATAAAGAATCTACTGGGTAGAGAGATAACGACTTGAGAAACTAATTGATTAATTTCGTTAATATCTCGCAAGCGACTAACAATTTCTCCACTGCGTCGAGATTCGTAGTAAGAAAGAGGTAATTGCAGAATTTGACGCCCAAATTCTAGGACTAGCCCTAATTGTAGACGTTGAGCAAAGTGAGCGATTAAGTTAGACTGCACCCAGGAAAGGCTGCTAGAAATCAAATTCATGGTTACGACAGCGATCGCCACCGTAGTCAGTAGCCTCGTATCACCGCGTACCAGCACATCATCAGTCAGGATTTGCAGCAGAAAAGGGGAAGCTAAAGAGAGTAACCCCAGAATGAAGTTTAAAGGTAAAGCTTGCGCCAGAATTGAGCGAAAAATCCAGACGCGCTGGAAAAAACGCCAAAAGCCTCCAACTTGATCGTTCTGTTGAGCAGAAAACCGAACTGGATCAGGCTCTAGCAAAAGCATCAACCAATCCGTCCAACCCTCTGCTAAATCTTTTTTAGAAAGATAACGAACTCCTACCGCTGGATCGGCGACGACACATTTCTTGCCTTTCGTACCGTATAAAACAACCCAGTGATAACCTTTCCAGTGAATAATTGCTGGTAGAGGCGCTTCATTCATCCGATTTAACAACTCTGGCGAAGTTTTCACTGTGCGAGCATTAAATCCAAGGGTTTCTGCTCCTCGTTTCAGCCCTAATAAAGTTGTGCCTAACTGTCCAGTACCTACCACCTCACGGATGTGATTCAGTGTGAAAGTACGTCCATGATGCCTAGCGATAGAAGCTAAACAAGCAGCACCGCAATCTTCTTCACTGTATTGTAAAACGCAAGTGTGTTTCATACAGAAATGCTTGTCTATATTCCCCTGTTTTTCAAAACAAAGCACCTATCATCTAGAGGTGTTTACTCAAATGATGGAACTACGTAACTCTTGCAATTAATTATTTAAAAAAGTAGCAAAGTAACTTCTCTCAATTTTATTAGATTTGCATATTTTTTTATAAAAAAAATTTTTTATAAAAAAATATGCTTTTTTTAGTATTAATATACTGCTAAAAAAGCATACATTTTTTCAATGTCACAGTGATAAGTTCGTCTTTATCTCATAGAAAATATTTGCATTTCACCGCTATAAATGAGAAAATGAGCGTGGGAAAGTCGTTGAAAAGCAAGAATGGCTTCCATCCTTTCTTGCACATCCCTTAATATGGTTCATCGGATGAGCTGACAAGCTAAAGCTCAAGGCTGTATAAACTAAGCCTGTCGTTCCAGGCTTAGTTTATGTAGCTCTACACCTTTACGGTGAAGGCATATACTGAACCATATTGACCCACGCCCAAGTGGTAGTTTGCATACTGGTGTCGTTGATGTACAGCTAGTATCAACCACACAGTTTCCAAACCATGCAGTACCAGTTACTCGAGATAGAAAACACGTGATTGAGAACCTGCTACCGCTGCACTATTTAAGTCATCTTGTGCTGTATTAGCGAAAGCAAAAGTTTCAGGGTAGGCTATATCTATGAACTGAGGGGAAGTGCTAGCACTAGCTGAAGCACTTGCAATCGCATTGTTCGATAGAAAGGGAACTGTAGGTAAGAAGCCGATACCACCCACAACGCTGGTTGCTTCAGATTCTGTAATTTCAGTGAAAAGTGGATTCATGATTTTACTCCTTCAACTTAATTGAATTGAGTTGTCTGAAAATCGATTTGTTCGTTCCAGACATTTAGAAAGATAGCATGACAAATTTTTCTAAATTCACTTTTGTATTTATCTTTATATAAATAATATAAATAACTGTACTTAGTTTACTAAACATAAATCTTTTATTGAAGTAATAAGAAGAATGAGGCACGCAATAATATGCCGAGCATTTTTCCCACTTTTCCTACTTTTTTAGAAACAAGAATAATATGTATCAATCTACTTTTCCCACTTTTCCTACTAATAAAAACGTAATGGCAAAACACTGTCTTTTACAAAAATTGAAATTGCAAAACTTCACAAAGAAATGATTGTCACAAATATAGGGCTTCTGAATTTAGGCATTTTGGGTGAACTCGCGATAGTATAGGAGCAATTGATTTCTCTGTGGCTGATATTTTTGGCGTTGCCACAGGAGCCATTCTGAGCAATGTTTCAAGCAATCAAAGCGGTGGTTCTTTGTAGGCTAAACTACTTAACGGCAGGGTTTTGGGTAATACTTGTCATTGGATGGCGACCAGACTAATGAGGTTAGGTGCTACAGCATTTGCGATTGCACAGGTGCCACGCTTTACGGCGATCGCCCAAATTGCAAAGTCCCAATAACTAACATCCCACATGGCTAATAAAAGCAACAATCAAGAAACACTCACCTTGGTGCTATCTCTGCTCATCACTCTTGGGCTTCTAGGGTTTGGTGTGTGGTACTTCCGCAATAGCTTGCCTTTTGGGTTCAAGCAACAGACTCAACCCTCTGCATCCCAAAGGGGCGCGGAACAAGCATATGACTCTTCAAGGTTGGATACCAGTCTGCCCAATCCAAACCTGTTGAGTATTGATGGTAGCGTCACGATAGTGGCTTTGATGAAGCAGCTTCAAATTGCCTTTAATCCGGTGAACCCTTCCTTGCCTACAAGTTATGGCTTACCAAATGGCAGTCCCAATGGCACTAACAAAGGAATTCAAAATTTAAGGGACGGCAGAGTGTTGATGGCAGCGAGTTCACGTCCCCTCAAGCCTGATGAAGCACAGGCTGGATTGGTGCAAGTCCCAATAGCAAGAGATGCTTTGGCTGTAGCAGTCGGCATCAACAATCCGTACAAAGGGGAATTGACAATAGAACAGTTGAAGGGAATTTTTCAGGGGAAAATCACCAACTGGTCACAGGTAGGAGGTCCCAACCTGCCAATCAAAGTGATTAACCGCTCTCCAGACAGTGGTACATATACATTGTTTCAGGAAGCGGTGCTTTTAGAGGAGCCTTTTGCAGCTGATAGTGCAAATTTCACCACAGTCAAGAAAGATGAAACCACTTCGATATTACGTGCTTTGGGTGATAACGGCATCAGTTACAGCACGGTTTCCCAGATAGAAAATCAAAAAACTGTCCGCTTTATCCCGATTAACGGCATTTCTCCGACTGATAAAACTGCTATCGAAAATGGGACTTATCCCATTAGTCGAGTCGTTTATTTAGTCGTGCCGCGTAAAACGAGTCCAGCAGCAAAGCAATTTATCTAGTGGGGGTTCGGGGGCTATAAGACCCGCGCTATAATCTTCGATTTAGC